>JAEUUY010000034.1 GCA_016787225.1 Chitinophagales bacterium | reverse complement strand
ACCATTCGGGTGGGTAGCGGTCATATAATACTTTATCGTATCATTATGTGCACTCCATACTGTATCTCTAGCTCCTGAAGTATAAGATGTGGTAGCTCCTGCATTGGTGAATAGATTCGTATTCGGTGACCACGTGACAGGATTCTTTACATTTTGAACTAATCGAATATGTGGTCGGTTCACAATGGTAGTTCCTGTGGTAGTGGTACCACAAGTAGCAGCAGTGGCATGTACAGTGGGTATAGCAACTCCCGCAACGGGTCCTCCTACAACTGTAGCAGTGGTACCAATGGTAGTTGTGTAGCATATTTCAACTAAAATATTATCTGTGCCATTCCATTCAAATACATTGGATTGATTGAAATAGAACATATTCCAACCTACAATTGTTGGTCCGTAAGTGGCTGCATTGTGTACTAAAGTACTAGGTTGGGCTAAAAAAGTAGTGGATAAAGTGGTAGCTGCGGTATGGCCTAATCTTATTTGATAGTTCGTCATAGAACCAGTGCTCACATTATTCGCAGTAAAGCCTAATGCAGTGATAGCACCTGCTTGTAAACTAGTAGCATTCAATTCTGCAGCTGTGATTAAATATTGCAGTCTATGGCTCGTATTTCCAGCTCCTGGTCGAAATGGGTTACCAGTAGCACTTCCGATATTTACTGTGCCTGTCCCAATAATAGCAGAGTCAATTAACTTACTAGAGGCCTGCAATTCTTGTACAGCTCCATTACATAAATTTAAAACACCTGATGGACTGGCTACAATTGGTAAAGGAATTCTTTTTACCTTGAGATAAAAGGTATCCACGTTTTTACAAAGATTACCTGTAGTTTGAGCTGCGTTTAAAATATATTTATAATCTCCTGGATTTGTATTTGTAATTCGAACACCTGAAGCACCTATATTTCCCGAAGGGGCAGTAACTGTAGGAATTGATGACCAGGTAAAATTATTGTAAGACGCAGCACCAGCACTTAACTTTACAGAATCAATCAACTGACCACTACAAACTGAATCTACATCTTTGGTAAAAGTTAAAGCAGGTGGAGGGGTAACAGTCGCTATGACAGGTAGTCGCGGTGAAGAAGAACACATTTCTCTTATGTTCCAATTGTAGGCATAATACCATGTGGTACTGGTAGTACTAAAGGCACTACCTACAGTTGCAATATTAGCCAAATAAGGACCATTGACCGTACCAGCAGTTCCCAATGGCACTGGAATTGTGTTCCCACTGGTTTCTCTCCAGAAAGTACCTGTCATAGCAGGAGTACCAAATCTATAGGTACCCGGCAATATCTGCCAACCAAGGGGTATGGTATTCGCTACTCCAGCAGTCGTAGTAGCGGTCGTAGTATTTAATATAGAACTACCATCGGCATTATATAGCGTCACCGTCATACTGGTACCTGTACCAGAGAATACATCAATTGAGTTAAGAATAATTGGTTTGGTAATGGTGATATTGAATCCATAATTGGTTAACTGCGCATTTCCTCCTGTACCTGGAGGCGTGGCGGTAGCTACATTTTTGACAGCATTATAGCTAGAGCCTAATATAGCCGCTGCGGCATAAAACGTATCTGTAGCCAAGAGAATTGGGGTATAGAAATTAGAGCCAGTATCTAAATAATTTCCATTCTTATCATACCATTGAATCACTTTAGGGGCTGCAGTATATGCCCTCAATAATGCAGAATCAATTCCACAAATCGTATCATGTTTCACGCTATCGATATTAGGATTATTAATCACTATTTGCTTGACTGCTGTAGGAGAAATTCCAGCTCCGGATATAGGTGAACCCGAACATGAAATTATAGCGCGATAATAAGTAGTCGTATTGATACTAGGGGTTGTATAACTGGCATTCGTAGCCGACCCGATTGGCGACCAACCCGAAGTTCCATTGGGACTAGACTCCCACTGATAAGTGGCACCTAAAGTAGGACTTCCTGTGATTGAAATAGTAGAAGAACCACTAATACAATGTGTATCTATATTCGTAATGGTATTTATCGATGATATATAAGGGACAGGATTTACAATAACTCTTCTCACTTGTTGACAATTCGTATTTGTATTCAGTGCCGTTAAGGTAAAAGTATCTTGGCCATTGCGAGTTGTATTGAATACCCAACCCTTGGAGCTATCTCCCGTGACGGAAGACGGATTCCAGGTATAAGAATTGAAACTTGTTTTATTTGATAAAATTTTAACAGTATCAGTAGTAGTATTGGTAATTGTATTACAAATCTGTAATGGTCCTGCACTACTCATAGTCAATGCAGGAGCAGAGCCTGATACTGCATAAACTGGGACTCTCCTACTTTCACATTTTTCACCAAAAACAAGTTTATTAAAATAATAATATGTAGTGGTAGAAACACTACCAGTTAATGCTGTCGTAGAACTTAAAATATTCCCAACCGTAGAAGCGGCAAGATTTGTAATTGGGAATGGAAATCCTGGTGCTGTGGTTTCGTAGGCAAAAGGAGAAGTACCTGTAAATGCAGTAACCAAAATACGGTAAGTACCAATAGGTAAAACAGGGAAACCGACTCTAAAAGTTTGCAAATTGACACCTGCTCCCGCTGTAATGGTCAACGTAGTAGCTGGACTCATAGCAACATTGGTGATATCATCAAATATTTGCACCGTAGCAGTCCCTGCATTTCCAGAACATAAAATACCTATACTATCAAGTGTCATGGCTTTGGTGAGGTCAAAACGTATACCACGAGGTGCTGCACCTAAATTAGTAGTAGTACCTGGAGTTCTCGACCCTACTGCTACATCATAGGCAATTCGATTGCTGACATAAAATGTATCGGTAGCCGAAATGACAGGCGTCACAAAAGAATTCCCCGAAGTTTGAATCGGTACATTTAAATTATTTTTTTGATACCAAAGACCATTGGTAATTCCAATGGCATTCAATGTAGCCTGTCCTGTACCGCATATGGTATCATGGTCTGCAATAGGCACGGAAGGTAGTTCGAATGAATCTATTAGGGTACTATCTTTTTGATTACTATTATCTGTCACTAACAGGTACACATATCCTTTGTCAATAGTCGGCATGAATCTGTTGGTATTAGAGAGCATCAAAGGTGTTTTAGAGCCTCCCAAGGTAGTAGCAATGCTAAAACTACGAGTATATGGCGGACAGCCATTGATCACGGTATGATTCACTATAATGCTGTCTCCAAAACAAGGGAAGGTATTACTCAATGATTTAGCAGAAATAGAAGGTAAAGTTGTATTCTTATTGACAATAATAGAGTCATTGAATACACAACCGCTAGCATCAGTAGCAGTCACTCTAAATTTTTGTGTATTTGATGTGTTTCCACTAAAACTTGGTTGAACGATAATTGATTTTGTAGTACCTAAGGTAGTATTAGTAGTATCTCTCCATAGATAGCTAGCCATAGGTGTACCTGTCAAGGCATTGAATTTGATAAATACGCGCTGCGTACTCACACTTCCCGTTGTGGTTACCCCGCAGGTAGCACCAGTAGCGTGTACAGAAGGATTTGTCATGCCAGCTACGGCACCAGATTGCACAGTGGTAGTACCAACAGTTGTTACGTTATAGCAAATCTCAATCAATATATTATCATTTCCATTCCATGTAAATGGAGTGGAAAAACTAAACAAATTATCTCCAATCACGGGAGTATGCGAAGCAGCAGTATACACGAGAGTCGCTGGCTGGGTTAAGAAAGTGGTTGTCATATTGGTAGCAGTAGTATGACCCATTCTGATATCATAATTGCTCATAGAAGAAGCTACTGCTGTAGCTACAAAAGTTATACTATTTATGTTCCCCGGCAAAATGCCTGCTACGTCTAATTCTGCTTTGGAAACTAAAATTTGCAATCTATGTCCACCTGTAGCACTTGTTCTCAGAGGATTACCAAATGTGCCACTAAGAGTTGAATTATTTAGTCCAACTCCAACGGTAGCTGCTGCCCCAATATTAACATCTAAAGTGTCATTATTTAAATAGCAAACAGGATTGGGCTTGGCAGTCATAAAAACTGTAGGTGGAGGCAAAACTTTAAAAATCTTAACACCTGTTGCTGGAAAGCCTGCCTTTAATAAATTAACCGAAGAAGGACAATAACCTGTATTGAAGGTGACATTATTATTGCCAACATTAGGAGTGGATGCTAAGTCTTGGGCTACAATAAAATATTGAATAGTAGAATCTACTGCCACTGCCACATTCAATTTGCTAAAATCAAAAGCAAAAGTATATGGATTACCCGCAGAGTTTGACTCAATCCATTTCCAACCATTAGCTGCACTGGTATTTGTAACAGAATCATTCACATTTCCAGAAAATTTGTAATATAATCGAGGTTTAAAGCTAGAAGTATTCACCCCTGATGCATCGGTAATCGTAGCAGAAATTGTAGGGGCATTGGTACAATTCAAATTAGGAACGTCCGTATAACTTATAGTAGGAGGGACTAAATCTAAACCTGCAGTTCCTGCGAATTCTAGTGCTCCCCTATCAGGAGTAGTAAGATTTCTTGAGGCATTGCTGTGATCTGTAGTAATACCTGCTAAGGATACTGCACTATTTTGGGCTAATGAAGCAGAATTGGGAACCCAAGTGCCTGCAGTACCTCCTGCTATGAGACTATCTTCTGTAAACGTAGCTGCGTCACCCATCCATGATTTATAGGCACCACATGCCGTATTAAATGCAGAGGCATCATTGGTACCCAAGCTGCCTCCTCCGATGTGATAAGCATTGGTAAATGGGGTAGCAGTCCCTTCTATAAAAATATAATTTTCTGTCGCTGCTGTCGTACCACATCTCCAAATATTGTGAGAAAGAGTAAATCCGGCAGGTCTGGTTCCCGCAGTTCCAGAAACTCTTCGCAATGCTGCAATAGTTCCTGTTCCTGTTCTGGTGGCTTTTACGTTTACAATATTATTAGAGGCTATGAAAGGCGTAGCTGCTGAGCCAATAAAAACTCCAGAAACACCAAAATTGGCACCAGAACTAGTAATAGGCGTAGGGAAACCAATAGCTACAGTATTGTAATGACAGGTCAAAGCACCAATTGTCCCACTAAAGTTCAGACCTATAACTCCATTGACGTTTATCGAAGCTGGAGCAGATAACTCACTCACCATATTATTGATAGCTATCGTATTCGAACCTCCCGTAGAGATACCACGTACCCCATTAGAGGTAGTTCCTGCTCCTACCATGTTAAGTTTAAACACTCTATTTCCCCGCATATCAGAAACGCCGGCCGTAGCAGGCCATGTATAAATTCCTTCTAAGGTACCACCGCCTGCACCCGCAGTATTTATTCGCAAGTCAGATATTATATTGTTCGTTATAAATTGATTGGTAGCGGTATTACTTCCACTAAATCCTCTTAGAGTATGCGCAGTCGCAGTATTTGATCCATTGATAAATAAATTAGTAATTGAATTGTTTTCTAAGTAAAAATTATTGTGAGTTCCCGTACTATGCACTCCGCTGAGTGTTATTGAAGTAGCAGTGGTAGTATTTGAAAAGTAAATACTATCAATCGTATTTCTTAAAACAAATGCATCTAG
The DNA here is from genome assembly GCA_016787225.1 of Chitinophagales bacterium. Classification (NCBI taxonomy): domain Bacteria; kingdom Pseudomonadati; phylum Bacteroidota; class Chitinophagia; order Chitinophagales; species Chitinophagales bacterium. The sequence goes on along the minus strand of JAEUUY010000034.1, from coordinate 15,029 downwards.
AGAACCTGTAACAGGCTGTATACCATAGGTAGCACCATTGCCACCTATACGATTGATATTATTGATAACATTTCCTCTAATGAATGTATTACCAAGTGTTGAAGAATTACCCGCACTAATCATTGCTATGGTAGCTGTGCCTCCTACCGTTACATTATTAATTTCGTTACTATCTATTTCTAAGGTATAAGAATTTCCACCGCCGTATGTATGAATGATTGGCTGTAGAGCAGAAGTTGTAAGATTAGGAATATTACCAGTTAATTTATTGTATTTAATGGTACTTCTAATTCCAACATGGCTTGCGATGGAGATGCCAGCAGTTTGTGATGTTCCAATATTCGATAAATTGATATTATTGGAATTGATTATAGTATTATTCCCACAATTTGTACTCTGAAAAACTCCATATAGCGTGCCACTCGTGTGGGCTACATCAAAGGTAAAATCATTTGAATTTACTATCATACTATCGAGATTGAGTGTATATACACCATAACCACTGGTAGTAGCGCCTCCTATGTTGAGGAATTTATTATTAGTGACAACGAGAGCTCTGGCTTGAGCTGAACCTGCACCTCGAAACAAAACTCCGTTATATCCTTGATTGATCGTATTGTTAGAAACAGTCAATGAGCGATGAATATCTGCTGAATTTGCAGTCCAAGTAGCAGCAGTGGTCGTATTATACACAAAAGGATATGCAGCGAAAGCAAATCCTCCTTCACCTGTAGAAGCAAAATTGGTAAAATTCACAACATTACTATCAATTGTGATATAATGACAGCCTCCTGCTGAACCAGCAGCACTTCCTAAATTAAATAGTGCTATAGCAGCTTCCATAGCTTGAGTATTGTTTGTATTTGCACTATTCTCTGAAAAGGTAAAGCGCCTAATGGTTACAAAATCCACCCCAACAAGATTGAATATAGCATCAATCTGACCAGTGGTAGTTCCTGTTACATTTCGAGTTCCTGGAGTAAATGAGGTTATCGTATTCCCTCCACCATTCAAGGTGAGTGTATTGGTGGCAGACAAGGTAGTCAAAAGTGCAGAACCTGTATTTCCCAATACATAACCACCTGTAGGAGCTGTCTGGGCTGCCGTTACATTGACTGTAAGAGCACCACTAAGACCATAAGTGTTTAGTGAGTCCACCAAGACTGCTAAGTTAGAAAACGTAGCGTTGGGTACACTAATGGTGCCAGAATACTGTGCTAAGATATGGCTAGATACCAATACAAAAGCAAGGGTTTGAATTTTTTTCATGAAGTGAAGCATATGTTTATGAATTAATTTTTATTTTCCTTTCAGACAACAAAAATAAGCTAGATGCATCATCTATTCATTCATTAACATTGCTTATTAACAATGAATTAACACTTAAAAATTAATTAGAGAATTTAAAAATCAATAGAGCAAACGCTCAACTGATTCATTAGGAACTATATATTTATAGCTAATATACACTCTCTAATTTCAGAACTTTTTCTCCTGAGCTATTGGATAGTTTAATTAGATACTGTCCTGTTGTTTTAATATCCCATACGATTGTGGTAGTTTGTGACAAAAAATCTGATTTAATCAATTTGCCTGATAAATCGAAAATTTGCAAACTAGTAGGTTGCTTGATTTCTGTAATATTAATAATTTCCCCATACTTCACTTTAGTAGGGAAAACATCAATTTCTGAGAGTGAATTTGTGTGAATATTGCTACCCCCTGAACCATTCGCATTTATTTTTACTTGGTATTCCTCTAACTTACATCCATTTTTATCTGTAACCGTGATTACATAGGAGCCAGCGGCTAAACCTGTTTGACTGCCTCCTGTTTTGCCATTACTCCAGTTGTAGGTATATGGCGGAGTGCCTCCCTGTGCTGTAACTGTAGCAGCAAAATTAGCAGGATAGGTAGTCGTAGCAGTAATTTTTGAGGGTTCACTTAGACGCGTATCGAAGAATACTGAGGTTCCGTCTTGTAGCTTTACTTCCAATGTATGCAATCCAGCACCTACATTATCTATCTGTTTTCCAGAAACATTGGATCCATTATAAACATAAGTATTTGTAGCTACCCCTGTACTATCTTGAATCAATAATTGACCATTCTTTTCGCCAAAACACTTTGGATTCACTCCTACAAAATTGAACTTGATATCACGTAATCTAAATGCCTGATTTGATATGACATTATCTCCACAAGATGACATTTTATTCACAGCACGTACTTTCCAATAAAAATAGGTATTATTCAATGCGGGACCTAATTTTATATCAGGAATAGATAAAAACGTATCTGTGATAAGTGTATCGACTAATAAATCAGTAGGTAAAAAATCGTAGGTATTACTTATTGTTGTCGTCGTACTTTTACCCAAAGTCACTAAATACCTAGTAGTACCTGGTAGGCTATTCCACTTCAATTGAAAATTCTTTCGTGCATATCTTGCATTAGGACTCGTTTGCTGCTTAGGGTAAAAATAAGAGAAGCTCCCAATTTCTGGAAATACAGGAACTTTTAAAAGCAGTAAATCCTTTCGGTCAGTATAGTTCTGCATAGCTGCCACCATTCGATTAGCCTGCTGAGGTGAAAATGTATCCGAACAGTCATCGTCTGAATAGGACATAAAATTTCGACCAATTTTATTCATCAAAAGTGTTTTGCCATTAGCATCAGATAATGGATTGCCTGCATATGGGCATTTCCATCTATTCGCTACATAATCTGGGTCTGTATCGCAGAATCCATCTCCTTTGGTCAGACAATTAGCCAAAGCGCCTGTTCTATCTACATTTTCCCATTCACTTTTGGGATGCTGAGACAAATTAGGAGGATAGCTTAAACCTTCCCATTTGAAAAATGTATGTCGTAGATCTAACCAATGTCCCATTTCGTGCGGAAGTGTTTTGTTACCAGGATTTGAACAGTCAAACTTTTCTGCAGATGCTTGCATAAAAATGCCGCTTCTCTGAGAAGGTGGACCCATGGTAGGAAAATCGGTCACATATCCACAGGCTCCATTTGGATTATTCACTAAGTATACATTGCAATGATTTAAAGTATTGTAAAGACCCATGACGGTCTCATCCTCTGGTTTTTGTATATCAAAATAATTGTCTGATTTTATATAGCTAATGGTATCTATGTAAAAACGTATATTAATTTTTGATTTTTCAAAATGATAATTCATATCACAATGAATAAAATATAAATAGTTTAGTGGATAGCCTCCAAAACCATTACTCCTAGTAATGATATGGTAGTGCATCGGTATATATATTATAGACCTAGGCTGCAAAAAATCTGGATGTAACTCTGGTCTGCCAATATCCTCTATCCATTTATCGTAATCTTTATCCTTTGTGCCACAGCTAAATTGAGAATAAGAGCTTAACTGTAAAAAACAGAAGGCAAATAGTAAAAAGTTTTTCATGTGTTTAAATTTTATTTAGCAATTTAATTTATTTAATATCCTTAATATTTATAGGTAGCGTTTGATCTATTCTAATAGACTTATTGATAACTGCATACCCAACTTTTACTTCTCCTACACATCTTAAATCAACCGTTTTACCAGAAACGATATTGATTATAGACGCTAAATTTCCTATTAAATCAGACATACTCACTACGAAACTAATCGGAACCTGAAAATCTGACAACTTAGGTATAGACATACCCGGCTCACTAATTTCTACTTTACCCAGATTCTTACCTTCTGTTTGTACCGCTAGATTGATGGCGTTTAGCTTTAATCCGTCTATTTTATTAGGGTTATAAAAATAGGCTACATTGGATACTGTCACCTGTGAGCCATTGATGTTAGCTACTCTCCATTGTCCCAGATTTTTAAAGGTAGGGGCTGTTATCTGGCAAGAAGCTAAACCGAATAAAATTAGTATGAAGATAAATGGTTTCATAACACAAATTTATACAATAATAAACAAATCTATAAAACATTTTATCAAAATCTATTGACAATTCCATTTATTATCTTATCTTTGTGCTCAGAAATTGATGAGTAAGAATAGATAGGGAAGCATAATGCTTCCCTATTTTTTTAAAATAAACTATAAAATGTATCTCGAAAAGATAAGACAGTGGGGAGAGGAATACTGCAAAGACAATAATTTGTTTTTAGTGAAGGTAGAACAAACAGCAGATGTAATTGAGGTTTGTGCAGACGGAATGGAAAATATAACTATAGAGCAATGCGGAAAATTGAGTCGATACATTCAGAATAAATTAGAGGAAGAAAGCGATATTTTGACTAAATTTTCTTTCAATGTATCTTCCCCAGGAATGTCAAATCCACTGTTATTGCCTTTTCAATATAGAAAAAGATTAGGTAAAAAGTTAGAAATATTGACTCAAGATGGTCTGGCGATTGAAGGAGAAGTGAAGGAAGTGGATGATGAAAAAATTAAAGTGATACAGGTGATTCCCAAAAATAAAAAGAAAAAAGAAGAAGAACAATTAATAGAACATATATTACATTATAATCAAATAAAAAAAGCAATTATTCCAATACCAACAAATTTTAAAAAGAAATAACAATGAACACTTTAGACTTAATCGACTCGTTCTCAGAATTTAAAGAACAAAAAAATATAGACAAAGTCAAAATGATGAGACTACTTGAAGATACCTTCAAGACCTCACTAAAAAAGAAATATGGCAATACAGACAATTTTGACGTGGTCGTCAATACAGATAAAGGTCAAATCGAAATTTATCAAATAAGAACTATAGTGGAGGATGATGCTGTAACTGACAAAGTAAAAGAAATTGGCATTACAGAAGCAAAGAAACTGGACGATAGTTTTGAAATAGGCGAAGATACCTATGAACAAATAGAAATTCAAGAATTTTCAAGACGCTCTATTATGGCTGCAAAGCAGACCCTTAATTCTAGAGTAACGGAACTAGAAAAAGACGAGGTGTACAAAAAGTACAAAGAGATGGTAGGAGAAATCGTGCATGGAGAGGTTTATCAAGTATGGAAAAATGAAGTACTCGTGCTTGATGACGAAGGTAATGAGCTCGTCTTACCTAAAATGGAACAAATTAAAAGTGACTTCTTTAAGAAGGGTGATACTGTTCGTGCTGTAATCAAGGAAGTGGAATTGAGAAATAACCTACCGAGAGTTAAACTATCAAGGACTGATCCTAAATTTTTAGAAGCCATGCTAGAGTTGGAGGTCTCAGAAGTTATGGAAGGTATTATAGCTATTAAAAAAGTGGTAAGAGAGCCTGGAGAAAAAGCAAAAATAGCTGTCGAAAGCTATGATGATAGAATAGATCCTGTAGGTGCCTGTGTAGGTGTGAAGGGTTCTAGAATTCATGGTATAGTCAAAGAACTTCAAAATGAAAACATAGATATCATTAATTATACTACTAATTTCCCTCTCTTTATTCAGAGAGCGTTAGCACCTGCTGCGATTAATTCTGTAGAGATTGATGAAAAAAATAAAAGAGTGAAGGTTTGGTTAGAACCTGATCAAGTATCACTCGCTATCGGGAAAAATGGTGTCAATATTAAATTAGCTAGTAAACTAATTGATTACAAAATCGATGTTTATAGAGATATAGACACTGATGAAGAAGATATTGATTTAGATGAATTTAAAGATGAAATAGAAGAGTGGATCATAGATGAAATTAAAAAGGTAGGATGCGATACCGCAAAGAGTGTGTTGAGTCTAACGGTAGAAGAATTAGCCAAAAGAGCTGATCTGGAAGAAGAAACAGTAAGAGATGTCATGCATATATTGAAATCAGAATTTGATAAATCTTAATTCTGGTAATTATGTATTAAAAATAAATAAGATAATTAAGATAAAAACATAAATGTCCGTAACTAAACCGACTAGATTAGCTAAAGCAGCCTCTTATTTCAATGTAGCTAGAGAGGAGATTGTTCAGTACTTAACAGACAAAGGATTTTCTATTGCTGACAATCCGAATGCAAAGATTGAGGATGAAATGTTTGCTGTACTTAATGAGAAGTATAGCTCTGAGCATGATTTGAAAGAAGAGTCAGCCCAGTTTCTCTCTACACATAATAAGCCAAAGGAGGAAAAGATAGTTTCGAAACCTCAGGAAATAGAGGTAATAGTCGAACCAGCGGACATTCCTAAACCTAAAAAGGAAAAGGCAGTTGCTTCCAAGGAAAATGAGGTGGAAAAGGAATCAATTGAAAAAGTTGAGATTGAAAAGCCAAAGCTAAAGCTAAAAGTTGTAGATAAAATTGATGTCGATTCGTTAGATGACAAAAAGCCTAAGAAGACTGCTAAAAAGACTAAGGTAGAGGAATCGGCTGAAATCTCGGAACCGATAATCGAGAAAAAGACCAGTGCTAAAAAGAAGGAAAACGAAATAAACGAAGATATAGCGGAAGATGCTTCTGTCGCTGAAACAGACAAAAAAGATAAACTTCTAGCAGAGCCTGAAGAATCAGTAGAACATATTGAAACTAAGTTTAGAAAAATTGAAGGACTAAAGCAATTAGGTAAAGTAGATCTTAATGCAATTAATGAAAAAAAGGAAAAGCCTAAAAAAGAAAAAAAGGAAGAAACTAAGCGTCCTATCGTAGAGAAATCAAAATCAATCGATGATTCTGATGCAAAAAAGAAAAGATCTAGAATCAATGAAACTAGTCCTGAAAAGCAAAGGGTAATTTTTGGTGGTGAATCCGATAAATCTAAATTCTTCTTTGAAAAGAAAAAGAAGAAAGATAAGTTTGAAAATTCTACCATAGAAGATGGCCCTAAAAGACCTGAGAAACCCGTACCTATTCAGGTTCCGAAAAATTTAAGGCAAAAACTACGCAAAAAGAAACGAGATGATCATGCGGAAAAAGCTCAAATTCAGGCTGAAATTGAAAATGATGGAAAACTGAGAATTACTGAATTCATTACAGTGAGTGAGTTAGCTTCACTAATGAATAAGCAGCCTACCGAACTGATTACATTTTGCTTTGGAATGGGTTTAGTTGTTTCAATAAATCAAAGATTAGATGCAGAGATCATAGAGTTATTAGCATCGGAATATGGGTATGAGGTGGAATTTATTTCTGTGGAAGATAGCACTGAGATAGAGGAAGACGAAGATAACATTGAAGATCATACTTCTAGAGCACCAATTGTAACTATCATGGGACATGTTGACCACGGTAAAACCTCATTGCTTGATTACATTCGTAAAGCAAATGTTGCTAATAAAGAAGCAGGAGGTATAACACAGCATATTGGAGCATATGATGTAAAAGTTCCGAAACATGATAGAAAAATTACGTTTATCGATACACCCGGTCACGAAGCCTTTACTGCTATGCGTGCACGTGGTGCCAAGTTAACAGACGTAGCTATCATAGTAATTGCGGCGGACGACAAAGTGATGCCACAAACCAGAGAAGCTATAAGCCATGCACAGTCTGCAAATGTTCCCATGATTTTCGCTATCAATAAAATTGATAAGCCTGGTGCTAACCCCGAAGCAGTTAGAACACAACTATCTGAGATGAATATTTTAGTGGAAAGCTGGGGCGGTAAGTATCAAGATCAGGAATTATCTGCAAAATCTGGGATTGGGGTCGATGAATTATTGGAGAAAATATTACTAGAGGCTGATTTATTAGAACTCAAAGCGAATGCTAAAAAACTTTCTACTGGAACAGTCATTGAAGCATCCTTGGATAAAGGGAGAGGTTATGTAGCTACTGTACTCGTTTTATCTGGTACCTTAGAAGTAGGAGATTTTCTCGTCGTAGGCTCAAACTATGGGAAAATAAAAGCAATGTTTGATCATACAGGAACTAAGGTAACTAAGGTATATCCTGGTGAACCAGTTCAGATACTAGGACTCAATGGAGCGCCTACTGCTGGAGAAACCTTTAGAGAATTTACAGATGAACAAGAGGCAAAAAATATTGCGTATAGAAGATCCCAACTGGAACGTGAACAAGGTATTCGTACAAAGAAACATATCACACTTGATGAAATAGGTCGAAGATTAGCATTAGGTACCTTTAAGGAACTTAATATAATTATTAAAGGAGACGTGGATGGTTCCGTACAAGCCTTATCAGATTCTTTGACAAAGTTATCAACAGCAGAGGTACAGGTCAATATATTACATAAAGCTGTAGGAGCTATTACTGAATCTGATGTCTTATTAGCATCTGCATCAGATGCCATTATCATTGGATTCCAGGTAAGACCTTCTGCTCAAGCTAAGGCTATTGCTGAAAAAGAAAGCATAGATATTCGACATTATTCTGTTATTTATCAAGCAATAGATGAGATTAAAGCTGCCATGGAAGGAATGCTAGAACCTACAGTCGAAGAAAAAGTAACTGGAAACATAGAGATTAAAGAAATATTTAAGATTTCTAAAGTAGGAACGATTGCTGGTTGTTATGTCACTGACGGTAAAGTCACTAAAGCTTCTAAAGTGAGAATAATACGCGATGGTATCGTGGTACATTCTGGGAAACTGGCATCCCTAAAACGATTTAAGGATGATGTGAAAGAAGTCATTCACGGACAGGATTGCGGTCTCAATATTGACAACTACAATGATATTCAGATAGGCGATATTATTGAAGCCTACGAAGAAATAGAAATTAAGAGAAAATTGAGCTAGTTAATTTAATCAAAGTCTTTAATTTCAAAACAGTAAATGAACGATGGCAAACTATCCTGAGATAATAAAAAACTATGCTTTAAAAAATGAAAATGTTATTGTTTTTACAGCAGAAAATAGGGCGGTAGTAAGGGAGTTACCCTCAATCCTTGAAGATAGATTTATCGATGTAGGAATTACAGAACAAAACATGATAGCTATGGCCTCAGGTATGGCCTTAAGAGGTAGAATTCCTATCTGTCATGCTCTGACAAATTTCCTATTATTTAGAGCCTATGAGTTTATTAGAAATGATGCGGGCATTCCTCATCTGCCAATAAAATTGAGTGGATGGATACCAGGATTTCTATCTGATGGCAATGGTCCTACGCATCAGTCATTGGAAGATGTAGGTATTATGAGTCTCATACCAGGTATGCAGATATTCTGTCCTTCAGATAATGACGATATGTGTATGATGCTAGAAACTATCTGGAACTCACCTCATCCATCCTACTTAAGAGTAAATCCTAGACCATCGGTCATTGTGCATCAACAGCCTTTTGAAATAGGTAAAGCCGAGGTAATAGCAGAAGGTAAAGACATAACCATTTTAGTCTATGGATTTTTGCTGGAGGAAGTACTCAAAGCAAAGGACATTCTTGAAAAATCTGGTTTGAAAGTTGGAGTGGTTAATATGCGCTCTTTAAAACCAATAGACGAAGAGTGTATTTTAAATCTCACAGGAAAAACTGGGAAAATAGTCTCCATAGAAGACCATTTTATAACAGGTGGGCTTTATTCAAAGGTTTGTGAAGTACTAGCAAGAAATCAAAAAACAATACCTATTCAATCTATTTCGATGAATGAACGCTGGTTTAAACCAGGTTTATTATCAGAAGTATTAGAATTTGAAGGGTTTACAGGCAACAAGCTCGCAGATAATATTATGCAAAATTTATAGAGTTTTGCTTTAATTATTTAGCCAATACTAGGCATATTAAAATATCTTTTAAAATAGAAGTTATCCACATAGAATTTATATTTATCACTTTCTATAGAATTCTTTGAACAACCTGTCTTTCTTATATTTCCTTAAATTTTGACACCCTTAGTTATTCACTTTCTCTTCTGTTTATAAGCGAATTACAAAGCCTTTTTCTTAAATTTTACACCACAATTATTATTTTATCGTATTTTTGTGGTGAAAGGTAAAAAATATAAATGAAAAGGTTAAAATTCAGGGATCTCCTAAGAGATTCTATTTCTAAGTATGCAGCATTGAGTCTTCATTTGAGTAAATGTAATTCAAGGTTTTCAGTTCAGATGTTGTTAGACAATACTAAATTAACTTCAAAGTCATGTGATTTTGGAACTTGGTACTTTACACAAAAATCACATGAAAATTTACCCTCTCTTAAGGAAGTAGAAGCCCCATACATAAAAGTATTTGAACTCTATAAAAGACTGGATGAACAATTTCAAGCTAAAGTAAATAAAATTGATAGTTTAAAGAAGAGAATTCCATTTCTAAAATATGATCAAGACCCAATTCAAGAAATTATTTCAGATTTACATATACAATGTCTTTTTTTAGTTAACGCCTTAAAAAAAGTAGAAACCGAATATATAACTTATCAAGCAATAAAAGCTCCACTGCAACCAACTAGTTCAAATATCAGTCGTAAAATTGAAGCTAATTTAGCAATTATTAAAAATAATTTAGTTGAAGTAGAATCTGCCTCGAATGGAGGTCAAACTTTAGTTAAGAAAAATAATTCCGCTCCTCCCTTTAACCTAGAACCAGAACGCAGCGGTATTAGAGGTGATGTAAAGCAAAGTAATTTCAAAAGTATTGTATCCAATCAAGAATTATCTGCTGCACCCATTACTCCAGATATTAAAAAGTCTATAGATACTACCCCAATAGATTCGGTACAAAATAACCCGACAAATTTGTTAGTTGAAAGGAAAACTTCTCGAAATGTTGAATGGGAATCGCTCATAGCCATGAAAAAACTCATGGACGAACTAAATTAAAATTTGAGATTTTATTATACGACTCTTTCTATAAAGAACAACATAATATGGTAATTATGTTTTACCAATACTTTCATTTAAAAAACTAAGAATATCATCTACCTCGGCCATCCTACCCTTCCCTATTAAACCACTGGCCAGTTCTCCGTCCCCTACTGGTACAATTTTATTGCCGTAGGAAATTAATTTTTCAATGTTATTCTGAGTTGCTGCGTGATGCCACATATCTAAATCCATAGAAGGAGCCCAAAACACTGGACATTTTGCGGATAAATAAACTGCCATTAAAGCAGAATCGCAAATACCATTAGCTGCTTTTGCTATGCTATTAGCAGATGCCGGTGCGATAAGCATAGCGTCCGCCCAAAGACCCAACTCTACATGATTGTTCCAGCTATCACCATGGTGTAAATCTGATATTAGTTCATTTCTAGATAATGTAGAAAAAGTAATACCACCGACAAAATCTAATGCAGATTTGGTAGCTATGCAGCGCACTTCAGCTCTAGCCTTGATAAGCTCTCTAATTAGAAAACAAGATTTGTAGGCTGCTATACTCCCGGTAATTCCTAAAAGTATTTTCTTATTTTCTAAGGATAGCATAAAATTAGTTTTCTTCGAGAGCCTTATATTCAAGGTTCCCTTCTAGAAACTCACTGGTAGCTATCAAAGTAGGATGCGCTAATTTTTCATATTTTTTTGAAAGCTCAATCTGTTCTCTACTTTCAGTTATTTCGTCTATTTCATCAGTAATCTTACGCATATCTTCTAATTTGAAATGAAGTTCCGTTTTCAATTCATTAGCTATTTGATTTGCGCGCTTAGCCACAATAACTATGGACTGATAAAGATTCCCAGTATTGCTAAATATGTCATCTAAGTTTTGTGTTTCAATGACTCCATTTGTGTTTGCCTGTTGGTAATCAGCAATTTTACTCATAAATTTATAGTTTAGTGATTTGATTTACTTTTTTAAAAATTTCCTCTGCTTGCCTCAATTCTTGTGAATTGGCATTGAATTTATCTATTAACCGATAATAGTTTTCAGTGAAAATACCTTGCCTTTCTGCTAAGAGGGTTTTATCCTTTATCCCATCTAAAAGTAGATAATATGATTCTATTATCCCTAAATAGCACTTGTCTTTATATCTATCCAGCTCTTTTGGCATTACCTTGATATCAGGAGCAAATTCATCATATAACTCCAAAGATTGGCTGTAGTACATAGGTCTATCCTCAATCAAATAATAATTATTTGCATTTTTAAGCGAAGAAACTAATATTTTAAGTTTACACTTTGCCTGTATTGTTTTTAACTCTGAGACATATTTACTATTCGGGAAACGATTAATAAAATTCTGACATTCGTTTAAGGCTATCTCATAGCGCTCGGACTGCTTTGTTATAATACTTTTCTCGGCAAACATAAAATATGAATAACCAATTTTATAATACAGGTCTTCGTAACTCTTTATTTTAGGAAATCGATTAATAACATTTTTATATGTAACAGCAGCAGCTCTATAGTTGCGAGTTTTATAATATAAATCTGCTGCCATTAAGGCTTTCTTTTCCAAATTTGAGTTAAGTTTCTCTATCTCAGCATTGGCCATTTCTACCATAGGACTTTTAGGATATTCTGCAACAAACGCCTTGTAGTAGTTAATTGCCTTTTCATTATCTGTCTGCTCTAGTTCTAATCTAGGAATTTCTTTACTATAACATTCAGCTATCTTAAAAGCTGCCACTTCAGATTTATAGCTCCTAGGATAAATATCTCGAAAAGTTTTGAAATGATATGCCGCTACCATATACTCCTTATTCAAAAAATAACAATCTGCCAACATAAAATATAAATTCGCTGCGGTGTCTGTACCCTTGAAACTTGGCATTAAATTCTCTATAACCGGTATCGCTTCGGTATATTTCTTAGTCATATACCAATCCATGGCATATCTGTACTTAAGATTTTTGTCTGTTTGACGCATTACATATTGAGAATCTTTGCAGGACTCTGCGAACATGAGTAAAAAAGCAATCAGAAAATAATGATATTTCTTCATCAAGCTACAAAACTAATAATTTCTTGATATTTGACAATTAAAAATAGCTAATTGATTACCCTAACATTAAATTTGTGAAAAATTTATGGTTTAAAAACAAATTCAAATCAATCAAGAACTAAAAAATTTAAAAGCATTAACAACTTTCGGTTAAATCTATCCAAAAAAAATGAAACATTGATATATAAATATTTGTTTTTCTAATCTTTATATATAATTAATAATTACACTTGTTGTTGTTTTTTTTGAGTTTTTACATTTAAACCATTAACAAAGCATTTTTATTGATTGTTTTATTTCAACTGAATTAGCTGAATTTTGCTCAAAAAATAGTTTATTATTGAACTGTTACATAAAAAATCATTCTAATATGAATAATTTCAACTCATTAATTAACAAAATTATCGTATCTTCGATGATAGAAAATTTTCTAAAACTAATAAATAATAGCCCTATGTATCAATTATTGTTAAAGTATAGATTAACTAGTATTTTTATTTTTACTATATTGTTATCTAATCAAATGCATGCGTCGCATTTGATGGGTGCTGATATTACCTACAGAGAAATTGATACAAATACTGGTAAATATAGGATCACGGTTTCCTTATACAGAGATTGTGTAGGGGTGGGTCTTGGTGTAGCTCAGTTACGAATTAGAACTTCTACCATATTCACCACTATACCTATGGATGTAGCAAGTGTTAAAGAAGCTACACCTATTTGCTTGCCCCCTGATGTAGCCGTAAAGCCGACTACAAATTGTCCTTCTGGTCCAGTGGGATTGTACAAAGGGGTAATGCAACATATATTTACCAAAGATGTCGTATTGGGCAAGAATGTAGGCTGGGCTCTAGTAGGAGTTGAAGACTTTTGTAGAAATGCCGCAATATCTACCATTAACCCTACTTGTGTAGGTTTATGGGTTCAGGCTGTAATCAATACGAATTACAGAAATAGTTCTCCAGTATTTACCACCATGCCTATTCCATACTGGTGTAGATTGCGAGTCAATACTTATAATCATGGCACAGTTGATAGCGTTGATCCATATTTTATCACCTTATCAAATGGCTTAAAAGTTATAAGAGACTCCCTAGTATATAGACTCTATACTCCTTTTACAAACGAGGCTACAAATATCAATAATGCCGTCAATTATCTAAATCCTGGAGTGAATTTTATTCCTCCTCTAAATATGAATAATTTCTTATTCACTACAAATGGCGTACAAGTTAATCCATTCACAGGCACCATTACTTGTATCCCATCTATTGAGCAAGATGCTATTATGGCTATGTCTGTGCAAGAATGGAGGGCAGTGCCGAATGGGGCTGGTTACTCTCGAGTCATGATTGGTTATGTGACAAGAGATTTGCAGTTCACAGTGAGGAATACTTGTCCGCCAGTTGTACCTCAAGGAGTAACAGAAGACTCGCTCAAAAGTGCTAATAAAATTAACTTCAGTACGGTAGACGTATGTGGATCGAAATTTACGCAAATAAACTTTAGAATTGTAGGTGCACCGGCAGAAAATTTAAAATATAAAATTATTCAATTGCCAAATGAAGGAAACGTTTTAAATTTCAAATATAATGTCAACATTGTAAGGATGAATAATACCGACACCATGGATGTTAGAATCACTTTTGATTCTACCTTAGGTATAGGTACAGAGTTTTTTAAAATTGAAGCATTCTATTGCTCAAATATTGGAATGAGGGTATCGGAGTTTTATACACTAATGATTAACTTTCGTCCCTCGGTCACGACCCATAAGCAGTTTTTGTATTATTGTATCGGAGGTAAACCCGTGCGGTCTTATGCTCGGGGAGGGACCAAGTATAAATGGACTCCCAAAACAGGTATCGTGAAAGTAAGCGGTCTGGATAGTGCTTGGGTAGATGTAGCCCCCACGGTATCTACTACCTATGTAGCCAGGGCTACGGATGGTATAGATAGTACCAAGAGTTGTTCGGTTTTGGATAGTGTGCGAGTTATTGTGATTCCGAAGTTTAACTACACCTTAGCCCCGAAATTATCAGACCTGTGTTTACATGATACTGTGCAGATCAATCTAGCAACCCAAATTACAGATACTCCATATAAGTTTACATGGACAGATCCTACAACTACGCCTAGTTTATATAACCCTGTGACAAACAAAAAATCCACGACCATAGCTAGTCCCAGAGTGGTCGTGACAGGCTCAGGCACCTATGTGGTAGAAATGACCAGTAGGTTTGACTGCACCTTGACAGACTCTATTCGTATCAATATGAATGGTGTACGCCCTGT
>JAEUUY010000033.1 GCA_016787225.1 Chitinophagales bacterium | reverse complement strand
TCGCCCTATTTCAGTGAAAAACAGTGGGTGCGTGAGCGATGGGAGGAACTTAAGAGTGAAAAGTGAAAAGTTTAAAGTGAAAAGTTTTGGGATTGAAGCCTAGAGGAAATGATTAATGATTAAGGTTTAATGTTGAATAGGTTTAGTAGTATCACAAAGTTCCAAGAAGGGTAAGCACAAAGCCACACAAAGTATATTTCTTCATATTCCGTGAATTCTGTGAGATATCAAAAAACTTCGTGTAACTCCGTGTCACCTCTGTGTACCTTCGTGAAACAACACCTAGCAAACGTTGAATTTTAATTTTGAATAGGTCTAGTTGTATCACAAAGTTCCACGAAGGGTAAGCACAAAGCCACACAAATTATATTTCTTCGTATTCCGTGAATTCTGTGAGATATCAAAAAACTTCGTGTAACTCCGTGTCACCTCTGTGTACCTTCGTGAAACAACCCCCAGCAAACGTTGAATTTTAATTTTGAATAGGTCTAGTTGTATCACAAAGTAATTGCGCAAAGTTACAAAAGTATGGTACTGTGTATTCCTCCGGAGGTGGACAGACAGGTCTGAGATTTCTATGAGAATTTAAAAATCTTCGTGTAACTCTTCTGGAGCATCGGTATAAGTTGTGCCAAAACTTTGTGTAACTCTCTGAAACAATTCCCAGTAAACTATTAAAAATTAAAAAATAAAAATTCATAATTATAATTACCTTTGTTATATGAACTTAAGCACCTACCCTACCTATTCCTACCACCAAGAACTCCTGCGATGGAGACACCATATGCACAGCCATCCTGAGTTGTCTTGGGAAGAGGTTCAGACTACCCAGTTTATTCAGTCTGAATTAGAGAAAATGGGAATTACCAGTATAGAAAAGCCATTGTCTACTGGACTTGTGGCTACTATAACTAGCGGAAAGGGTAAAACCATAGCCTTGAGAGCCGATATCGATGCACTGCCTATTTCAGAACAAAATACCTGTGAATATAAAAGTAAAAATGAAGGCGTGATGCACGCATGTGGTCACGATGTTCATACCACTTGCTTATTAGGAGCGGCCAAATATCTTATGGAAAACAAAGATAAATGGCAGGGTAGCATAAAATTAATTTTTCAACCCTCCGAGGAAAAACAGCCATCTGGTGCAGAGGCATTTATTAAAGCAGGTGTACTAAACTCAGTCGAATCCATTATTGGTCTCCATGTGACTCCAGAATTAGAGGTCGGGAAACTTGGGTTTCGGACGGGTCCATTTATGGCATCGGCCGATGAAATATATATGACGATTTTGGGTAAGGGAGGACATGGCGCTTCACCACACTTGTGTATAGATCCCGTAGTGATTTCGGCGCATATTATTCTAGCACTACAAAATCTAGTCAGTCGCTACGCAGATCCTAAAACGCCTACTGTATTGACTTTTGGCGATATTCATGGATTTGGTGCCACGAATATTATCCCAGAAAAAGTAGAACTCAAAGGCACGCTTCGCACCTTTGATGAAGCTTGGAGAAAAGAAATTCAACAAAAAATTAAGGATATTGCACAGGGGATAGTGAAAAGTTTTGGTGGAGAGTGTGTCGTGGATATCCCGCTTGGTGTTCCATTTGTGAATAATGACGTGGAATTGACAACTAAGATTTCTGATTTAGCAGCCAAATTAATAGGTATAGAGAATGTTGTAGAAATGCCTATCCGTATGGGGGCAGAGGATTTTTCATTTTATGGACATCATTGTGCGGCAAGTTTTTTCCGCTTAGGCACAGGAAATACATCGAAGGGGACTACGATTTCCGTTCATAATCCGAAATTTGATATTGATGAAGATGCCTTGGTTATAGGTAGTAGCGCTATGGCGGAGATGGCAAGGGTACTATTGAAGTAGTCGCAGAGGGTAGTTCTCAGTCGGAGTCGTCAGTAGTTTGTGGTCAGACAACGGTGATTAGTTTCTAGCAACAACAACTTAAAACTTATCACTTAAAATTTACAACTAAACATTACCCCAACCCTACATCCAGCAACATCATGACAATAAACCCAGCTATAAAACCGAGTGTGGCTATATCGGTATAATTATCTTGTTGCGTTTCTGGAATCACCTCTTCTACCACTACATAAATCATAGCACCGGCAGCGAAGGCAAGTGCATAGGGCAATATGGGTTGAATTTGTAAAACGAGCAAAGCGCCTATCACCCCAGCCACAGGTTCGACGATAGCAGACATCTGCCCATACCAGAAGGATTTGAATCGACTTAATCCTTGTCGTCTAAGTGGCATACTGACTGCGATTCCTTCTGGAAAGTTTTGAATACCAATACCTATAGCTAAGGCTATAGCTCCGCCATAGGTTGCGCCTTCTATGCCCGCAGCTGCACCCCCGAAAAGCACTCCTACGGCAAGTCCTTCGGGAATGTTATGCAGTGTGATAGCCAATACGAGTAGTGTGGTTCTATGCCAGCCTGTCTTTACTCCTTCTGCTTGTTCGTCTTGAAAATTAATATGAAGGTGAGGAAGCAATTTATCCAAAGCAAACAAAAAAATAGCCCCCAAGAAAAAACCAAAAGCTGCAGGAAAAGCCTTAGAGAATCCTTCACCGGGACTCATCTCAATAGCCGGAGCTAACAAAGACCAAAAACTGGCGGCTACCATGACACCACCTGTAAAGCCCAACATGCCATCGAGTGTTTTTCTAGACAGATCCTTAAAAATAAATACAATAGCAGCTCCACTCGCAGTTAGTAGCCACGTAAAACTGGTAGCAAAAAATGCAGCCCAAACCGGTCCGAGTGCTACGATATTTTCAATTAACTGGTTCATGTGAAAGTCTATTAAAAGCAAATTTAAACAACTAACTGATTAATAATTAATAATTAACAATTAATAATTACTAATGAAATTCAATATTGCGTTAGCAAAACAAACTATCTATAAACTCAAATATGCGAAACAAAAATAGCGCACTTCGTTAAGGAATCCAAACAAAATCAAAAAAAAACTTCTGCATTGAAAAATAGTATATATTCGCATAGTATTTGAATGAATAAAAATATATGTCCGATAACTATAAATATAAAAGCCTTAAGGTTTATACTTCGAATGAATGGCTCTACGAGTCTAAAAAGTATAGGCATGTATTTGATAGCAATGAAGTCAGACATATCTATGCCGAACTAGCGTTTTTCAATAAACGATTTGATGAAGGAGAATGGACTGCACGAATCAACTTAAAAGCATTTTCAACTAAGACTGCACGCATAGAGTTGTGCAATATACATGCGACACGTATAGTAAAAGCAGAAGACAATATTGTATTTGTGCGCGAAGGTTGGGGACAAGAAATGCCAGGAAGTTATTGGAAAGAAGGCGAGTACTGCTGGGAAGCTTATATCGATGATGAATTAGTGGCTACTACATATTTCTATGTCTATGATGTAGGACTGGTCACTACCTATGAAAATAAATATTTTTTCATTTCTGATGCGGCTTTGTACGAAGGCCCCGATAGCAACTTGAATATTTCCGAGCGAAAATATTTGATGGAGTTTGATTATAAAGAAACTCGTTTTGTATGGGTAGAATGTGAGATAGAAAATTTGCTAGATAAAGATTGGATGTGTGAAATGACCTTCAATTTTTATAACGATGCACGACAATTAAAAGGAAGCTCAGTGCGCATGGCACGCATACCTAGAGGTGAGAGTTACCTCTTCGAAACAGGCTGGGGAAGCGATGTCAAGGGTTCATGGTTTGAGGATAATTATACTGTAGAAGTGGTATTTATGGATACCCTTATCGCGGTGATACCATTTAAAATGGGCGATAAATACACAGAAGGGGAATCAAACTTAATCACTATAGGCAGTGAAATGTTTAATAACATGGGCATGCTCCCTATGAGTGTAGAAGAGGAGGTCGATGCCAAGACCTTAGATGAATTGATTCAAGAATTAGATAGTTTGACAGGGCTGGAGAATATCAAACAGGAAGTGAAAGACTATGTACAATACCTTAATTTCTTAGTTATTCGCAAGGAGAAAGGTTATGATGACAACTCTGGAATATCAATTCATTCGGCCTTTTTAGGAAATCCAGGAACTGGTAAAACTACTGTAGCACGATTATTGGGAAAGATATTTCATAAATTAGGATTTTTATCCAAAGGGCATATTCACGAAGTGGATAGAGCAGATTTAGTAGCGGAATATATAGGTCAAACGGCACCTAAAGTAAAAGAAGCTATAGATGCTGCTCGTGGTGGTATTTTATTTATTGACGAGGCTTATGCGCTTTATCGCTCTGGTGAAGATTCCAAAGATTTTGGTCGGGAGGTCATCGAAATATTGCTCAAAGAAATGAGTGATGGCAAAGGAGATTTGGCAGTTTTCGTAGCTGGTTACCCTAAGGAAATGGAAGTATTTTTGGACTCTAATCCTGGCTTGAAATCTAGATTTTCACACTATTACTATTTCCAAGATTATACTCCGCAAGAATTGGAGGAAATCGCCTTATTAGAATACAATAAACATAAATTAAATTTATTGCCAGAAGCTAAGGCTTTGCTTTCTAAAAAGTTGGTCGATGCCTATCGTTCGCGCACCAATTCATTCGGAAACGCCCGTATGGTCATGTCTGTGGTCAATGAGTCCAAAATGAATATGGGTATTCGATTGATGAAAAATGAAAATGTCAAGGAATTGCCTGCCGAAGTATTTGCCGAAATCACAGAAGCGGACATCAAAGAGGTCTTTGAAGAAAACAAAAAGAAGAAACCGCATATACCGGTAGATGAAGAACTCTTAAAAGATAGTTTAGCAGAACTCAATGCCTTAGTGGGTTTGACGAATGTCAAGAAAGAAGTCAATGAATTGATAACACTCGTAAGATACTATCAAGAAGAAGGCAAAGATGTTTTGAATAAATTTCCTCTGCATTCTGTTTTTTTAGGAAATCCAGGAACAGGGAAAACGACGGTCGCCAGAATTCTAGCAAGAATTTTCAAAGCCATTGGGATAATAGAAAGAGGAGATTTGATAGAATGTGACAGAGAAAAACTCGTCGGAGCCTTCGTGGGTCAGACTGCTATTAAGACCACAGAAATGATAGACAAAGCCAAAGGCAGCGTCTTGTTTATCGATGAAGCCTACTCCTTGACATCTGGACACGGGGGTGATTTTGGAAATGAGGCTATAGACACCTTGTTGAAGCGAATGGAGGATCAGCGCGGTGAGTTTATTGTTATCGTGGCAGGATATACCGATAGAATGATGAACTTCTTGGAGAGCAATCCAGGATTGCGTTCACGCTTCGACAGAAAATTTGATTTTGAAGATTATAGTGCCGAAGAATTGCAAACTATTTTCTTTAATATGTTGGCAAATGAAGAATTGAAACTCGATAAAAAAGCCAACGAATTTATGTTGGATTATTTAAAACAACTCGTCCGTCAGAAGTCGAAATATTTCGGTAACGGTCGCGCGATAAGAAAGTTGGTAGAGAAGGTAGTTAAGGTACAAAATCTTCGCTTAGCAGAAATGCCTGCAGAAAAGCGTACAGATAAAATTAGGGCGACCATCACTATGGACGACGTGAAAGACCTGGATCCAACGAAAGATGATTTCTTGGAAAGCGGCAAAGGAGTGAGGATAGGGTTTTAATTTTTAGTTTCGAGTTGTTAGTTTTTAGTATATAGCCATGCAACTCTTCTATTCTCACTCTTGGTCTCAAACCGAACCTTTCTTTCTCAGCGAAGAAGAGAGCAAACACTCTGTTTCTGTACTTCGACATCAAGTTGGTGATAAAATTCATATTATTGATGGGAAGGGCTCTAAACTAATATGTGAAATTTTAGTCGCTCATCCAAAGAAAACTCAGTTGAAATTTATTGAGAAAATAAAAACCAATCAAAGAGCCTCTGAGTTGCATATAGCCATTTCTCCTACGAAATCTAATGATCGATTTGAGTGGTTTTTAGAAAAGGCTTGTGAAATAGGAGTGGGGAAAATCACTCCTATCATCTTTCAGAGAACAGAGCGAAACAAGGTCAATATTGAGCGATGGAATAAAATCATCCAGTCAGCATGTAAACAGGCGCAAGTCTTTCATTTTCCATTATTAGAAGAGGCAATCAAGTTTGAAAAATGGATAACAACTTGTTTAGAAAACACTTTTGTGGCTTCGATAGGTGCTGTGAAAAAGATTTCAGATTTTCCTAAAACAGATTATGCGACGATTGTAATAGGTCCTGAAGGTGATTTTTCCGAGGAAGAGTTTAGAGTCATTCGAGATTTAGGTTTAAAAGAGGTATCTTTGTCTAAGAATGTATTGCGAGTGGAGACAGCTGGATTGGTTGCATTGACGCAGGTGGGTTTTCTCGCAAATGTTTAATTATTTCTCACGGAAAACACAGAAGACACGGAAAGTTTGATAGGAGGAAATTCTGTGTATTCCGTGCTTTCAGCGAGAGCAATAGAAAAATGTTATATGGATGTAAATGAATTGACTTATTTGATAAGAGGAGCTTGTTTTGAAGTTCATAAAGAACTCGGTACAGGATTGTTTGAAAGTGTTTATGAAGCTGCTTTGATCTTTGAATTAAAGACATTGGGCTTAGTGGTCGATTCTCAGATTGACCTTCCCGTTTTATATAAGAATAATGAATTAGGCTTGGGATTTAGGATAGATATACTGGTAGAAAACAAAATTGTATTAGAGATAAAGTCTGTAGAATCCTTAAAAAATGTACATAAAAAGCAATTGCTTACATATTTGCGATTAGCTGAAAAGAAAATAGGATTTCTAGTTAATTTTAACGCAGAAATTCTTAAAGATAAAGAGTCTATTATTCGTGTCATTAATTAAAAATTCTCCGATTTCTGTGAATTCCGTGCGAGACCAAAACCATTTATTTATCATTTCTGGCGAGGCATCAGGCGATTTGCATGGCTCGAATCTAGTCAAAGAATTATTGACTCAAAACCCCTCGCTAAAAATCTCTGCTTGGGGAGGCGGTAAAATGCAAGCTGCTGGTGCCCATATTCTCAAGCATTATCGTGAGCTCGCGTTTATGGGTTTTTATGAGGTTATTCGAAATTTACCCACAATAATCCGAAACTTTGGATTAGTTAAGAAACAAATTTTGGAAGTTAACCCTAAGATTGTTGTATTGATAGATTATCCGGGTTTCAATCTTAGATTACTCCCATGGTTAAAGAAGAATGGCTTTGTGGTTATCTATTATATTGCCCCTCAGGCCTGGGCTTGGAAAGAAAATAGAGTAAAAAAAATGGCGAAGTATATCGATGAACTCCTTGTTATTTTGCCATTTGAAGAAGAGTTTTTTCAAAAGAGAGGCGTAAAGACTGAGTTTGTGGGGCATCCTCTTTTACAGTCAAAAGTTGAAAGTAGAAAGTTAAAAGACAAGAGCCAAATCGCTTTGTTACCGGGAAGCAGGAAACAGGAAGTGGAGCATATTCTTCCGGTTATGTTGAGTGTGCAAAGTGAATTATTGGGCTACAAATTTCTGGTAGCCGCTATGAGTCATTTAGGGAAGGATTTCTATAGAAAGATAATTGGAAATAAGGATATTGAATTGGTTTTTGATGACAGTGAAAAAGTAATAAATAATTCAGATATAGCAATGGTATCTTCGGGAACAGCCACTCTGCAAACCGCCCTCGCAGAGGTTCCCCAGATTGTATGTTATAAGAGTGGGCTATTAAATTATGAAATTGGTAAGCGATTAATCAAGGTGCCTTTTATTTCTCTTGTCAATTTAATTTTTGGAAGAGAAATCGTCAAAGAACTCATCCAGGATGATTTAAGTAAAGAAAATTTGTTACGTGAAATTCGTAAATTAGAAGATGAAACTTATAAGCAGGAGTTAGTCAGTAATTATCGAGAACTAAAGTCAAAGCTTGGACAAAAAAATGCCTCGAAGCGAGTGGCGGATATTATTATTCAAAAATTAAATAAATAAAAATGCAAGCTGCATATTTAATCAAAAAAGGCAAGGCTGCAAAAGCCTTTGAATGGCGAGAGGTAGCAAGACCTCAACCTAAATTGAATGAAGTATTAATAAAAGTTTCTGCTTTCGGTTTAAATTATGCTGATGTGATGGCGCGACTAGGTTTATACCCGGATATGCCACCCATGCCTTGTGTCTTGGGCTATGATGTATGTGGATGGGTCGAAGAAGTAGGAAGTGGAATTTCTAAATTTGCAAAGGGAGACCATGTGGTAGCCTTGACCCGATTTGGAGGATATGCAGACTATGCTATTACAGATGAAAGAGCCTGTATTAAGATTGATCCTCAGATTCCTGCATATCAACAATTGGCTATGGCTACTCAGTTATCAACGGCATATTGCGCCACTATGGAGTCTATCAATTTAAGAGAGGGTGATACTATCCTCGTCCATGCAGCTGCAGGGGGTGTCGGATTAGGTATAGTGCAAATAGCCCTTTGGAAAAAATGCAATATTATAGCCGTGGCTGGTAGTTCTGAGAAACTGAATTTTCTTAAATCTATTGGCGTACAGCATACTATTAACTATAAAACAGAAGATATTTATCAAAAAATCCGAGATTTCGGATCCTATAAGAAAATCGACTTTATTTTCGATAGTGTAGCCGGTGGTAGAAATATAAAACAGGGCTTTAAGGCTCTTAATAGCGGTGGGAAGTATGTCATTTTCGGCGTATCAAAATTGAGTGGTCCCAAAAACATTTTTGGACTTATACCCGAGTTATTAAGTTTTGCGACAACACTATTTTCCCCCGCAAAATTCTTGATGCCCAGTAAATCGATGATAGGCATTAACATGCTAGCCATAGCCGATAGCAAACCTGAGGTAGTCGAGCGATGTATGCAAGAAGTTTATAAACTCTATCAGCAAGGAGTATTTCCTCATATTCATGGAGTCAATTATCAAAAGAGTCAATTAGTAGAAGCACACAACTTATTGGAAGATGGCAAAACGATTGGTAAAATTGCAATAATTAATAACCTATGAAATTAAGGCATTGGTGTATTCTATTGTCGATGTTTTATTTTGTGAGTTTGAATTCGCAAAACCTAGATTCTATAAGAAATCAAGCGTTTTATAGCGAAATACTAAATATAATTCAAAATCATTCTATAGTATCGGACTCTATTAAATGGACACCATTTAGAAAAGAAATAGAATTTTTAGTGTCCTCGTATCCTAAAGATTCTGGTAGGGTTATTATACTTAGAATAATCAATGAGCTAAGAAAATATGGTGATAATCATTCATCATGGAGAAGCAGAAAAAGGGAAATGGAAAGATTAAAAATGAGTGATTCGTTAAAAGTACCTCACTTGATAGAAGTAAAAAAGGGTATCGTACAGCTCATAATACCTAGTTATACTCAAAACAATGATTTAGACCAATACCGTTATCTAGACTCAGCATTAAGACAGATAGAAAAATATGATACAAAATCAAACATAAAAGGTTTGATAGTAGATTTGAGAGGAAATGGCGGAGGCAATATGTATCCTATGATAGCGTGTATTTTACCTTTTATTGAGTTAGACTCCCTGGGTTACTTTATTAAAAAAAACACAAAAACATCGTGGTACGCTATTTTTCAGGAAAACAAAATGCCTATCAATAGAGTAAGACCTTATAAATGTAAAACTCTAGATTTAAAAATTGCAGTATTGATAGATAGTAAGACAGGAAGTGCTGCCGAAATGACCGCTATTTCTCTCATAGGGAAAAATAATGTAAAACTATTAGGACAGCCCAGTTCTGGACTAGTGACCGCAAATAAACGTTTTAAATTATCCAATGGTTCAATACTGGCATTGGCAGTAGCCTGGTGTGCAGACCGTAATGGTAGAGTATATAAAGATAGATTAGAGCCAGATATTAGAGTAAAGAATGAGGATATCATCCGCGAAGCTTTAAATTGGATAGAAGAATAATCAAAAGAAATCAACTAACAAAAAATAACAGACATGAATGCTCTGCATAGTTAAATTTGCAATATATTAAATATAAGTGATGATTTTTTACAACGAAGAAGAAAAAGAGGATAAAGAAAAGGAAAAGGAAGACAATGGACTTTCAAAGAAAATGGAAGAAACCTTTTTAAAGAAAAGGAGAGTTTTTCTATGGGGGGTGGTTGATGATAAATCTATGGAGAAAGCTATCAATCAGGTATTGCTTTTAGATGCTTTGGATCCAGGAAAAGATATTGAACTATTTATTAGTAGTCCAGGAGGCTCAGTCACAGCAGGACTTTCCTTATTAGATGTAATGAAAATGATATCGTCTCCTGTGCATACTATCTGTATGGGTTTGGCTGCTTCTATGGGATCTATGTTGCTCAGTCAAGGAGTCAAAGGCAAGCGAAAAATATTTCCGAACGGAAGAGTAATGATACATCAGCCGTCCATAGGTGGAGTCCAAGGACAAGCTATTGAGTTGGAAATTACAGCAAAACAAATCGTTAAAACGAGAAGAATTTTAGCTGAAATTTTAGCTGAGAATTGTGGTCAGTCCGTAGAGAAAATATTGAAAGATTTTGATAGAGATTACTGGATGGATGCTAAAGAGGCATTGGAGTATGGTATTGTAGATGAAATCATTACTAGTATTTAATAGACTACCATGACCTTAGAGCAGATAGAGGCTAAAGTAGGCGAAATATTAGGTTTGAATAGCGACCACTTAGTGTTTTCATACAAGAATATCAATGAGGTCACCCAATTGGATATTATCACCTTTAACTCTAGGCACTCGCAGTCATTTTTATTTCATACGGTCAAGGCTTTAGATAAAATAGAAGCAGCCAGCAAGGCATTAGAATACATTCAAAAGCATTATCAGAAGGAAGATTCTTATACGCTACAATGGATAAAGATAGGCGAGCAAAACCTACACACATCTTATTTTAGAGCTAAAAATCTCTATGAAGTGCTCGATAAGTTTTATTATGAGCGCGATGTGAATTCTTATCGCATCTACAATGTCAGTTTAAACCCCATGAGCTAGAGTGAGTAGTGAATTTATTCAAATTTTAGACTTAAAATTTCGGCCATATATATCAGCAGTAAAGCTAGATGAAAAAGTGTCAGAAATAGCTATAGCAATCGATAGAGACTATAATGGCAAAAGTCCCCTTTTCATTTGTGTGTTGAATGGTTCATTTATTTTTGCGAGTGATTTGTTGAAGAAAGTTTCTATTCCTTGTAACATAGAATTTGTTCGATTAAAATCTTATGAAGGACTAGCGACCACCGAAAAGGTCCGCGAAGTATTAGGCTTGACTTGTGATATCAAAGGAAGAGATATTATCATTGTTGAAGATATTGTGGATACAGGTCATACCTTGGCTCATTTTCTAGAGTATCTCAAATCTTATGAGCCTCGTTCGGTTAAAATCGCTTCATTAATTTTTAAGAAAGAGGCTTTTCAAAAAAAGTTTCACATAGATTATCTAGGATTTGAAATAGAAAACAAATTTATAGTTGGATACGGATTGGACTATAATGAATATGGTCGGAATCTTGATGCGATATATCAATTGATTTAAAAAATTCGGTCATATGAATAAACTAATAGTTTTGATAGGTATTGTTTTATTTACTTCTTGCGAGGATAAGGAAAAAGGTCCTATAGATGATTTAGTAATAGCGAAAGAAGATGGTAGTCAAGAAGTGAAAGTTGAGCAGCTTTCGATTGAAGATGTCGCCAGACTAGAAGCAGAGGCAGGAAAACAAGGCGAAACCTATCAAGGAGTGCTCAATAATGAAATAGAAAAAACATATAACCTAAAATCGGATACGAATCAGCGTATAACTTGGAAACTCGATGCCAGCCTACCCAATGCATCTTTATTCATTTATAAGGAGGTGATTTCTACTGTGAAAAAAGATTCTTCAAATGTGGTTAAGGTAAGAGACTATAAACTAGTATGTCAGACAGATTCATGTGTGCAACAGAATAAAAAGCAAACTAGTTATAGAGCTGTTGTAAAACTTGACCCTAAGTTTTCTAGCTCTGATTCAACATGTGAATTCACCTTAAAAGTAATTAAAAACTAAAGTATAATTCGATGAATATTGAAGTGTTAAAAAGTTTAGCAACCGAGTACGGCACCCCGCTATATGTCTATGATCAAAAAAAAATAGAAGAGCGATATCATAAATTGACAACTGCTTTTCATGGAAGAGATGTTAGATTTTTTTATGCATGCAAAGCTTTAGGGAATATAAATATTTTAAAAGTAATAAAAAATACGGGGTGCGGACTAGATACTGTTTCAATCAATGAAGTCAAGCTTGGATTAAAGGCAGGATTTGAATCTGGAAATATAATCTTTACTCCTAATTGTGTTGCCTTTGATGAGATTAAAGAGGCCGTGGATTTGGGAGTACACATAAATATTGATAACATAAGTATTCTAGAACAATTTGGAAATTATTTTCAAGATCGATATCCAGTCATAGTTCGTTTCAACCCACATATTATGGCGGGAGGAAATTATAATATCTCAACTGGGCATATAGACAGCAAATTTGGCATTTCTATCCATCAATTGAGACATGTGCTACGAGTTGTCAAAACTTTAAATATAAATGTTGAAGGAATTCACATGCATACGGGCAGTGAGATAAAAGATATGCAGGTGTTTTTACAAGGATTAGAGGTTATGCTAGACATAGCTAGAGAGTTTCCAAATCTGAAGATTTTGGATTTAGGTAGCGGTTTTAAGGTGCCATATAAAGAAGACGAAAAAGAAACGGATGTAAAAAAATTGAGAGAAATTATCACCGGTCCTATTGAGGAATTTCAAAATGAAAGAAACTGTAAGGTAGAGATATGGTTTGAGCCAGGTAAATATTTAGTGAGTGAAGCAGGTACGTTTTTAGTAAAAGCTAATGTAATAAAACCTACTCCTGCTACTGTCTTTGTAGGAGTAGATTCGGGATTCAATCATCTGATTAGGCCTATGCTCTATGGATCCTATCATAGAATAGAAAATATTTCTAATCCTAATGGTACAGAAAGGATATACACAATTGTAGGTAACTTATGCGAAACAGATACGTTTGCCTGGGACCGGATGTTAACCGAGGTAAATGAAGGAGACATACTAGCATTTCATAATGCGGGAGCTTATTGCTTTGAAATGAGTAGCAATTATAATGCGCGCTTCAAGCCTGCCGAGGTATTAATTTCAGGTAAAAAACATTCCTTGATTAGAAAGAGAGAAGATATGGAGGATTTATTGAAAAATGTTATAGAGGTAGAGCTTGAATAATATTGAGAAGAGACTTTTTGCTGTAGTTGATGTAGAAACCACTGGTGGTAAACCTATAGATACGAAAATTACAGAAATCGGGATTGTGATTTCTGATGGGAAACAAATTTTAAGTGAATACCAAACTTTAGTTAATCCAGAAAAAAGGATAGATTGGTACGTAACTAAATTGACCAATATCACTAATGAAATGGTCGCCAATGAACCAAGATTTGACGATTTAGCAGATACTATTCAAGAACTTCTCAAGGATAAGATTTTTGTAGCGCATAATGTAGATTTTGACTTCGGCATTCTTAAACGTCAATTTTTAGAAATCGGCAAACCACTAGATGGAAAAAGACTTTGCACAGTAAAGTCAGCCAAAAAGGTTTTTCAAGGATTGAGCTCGTATAGCTTAAGTAATATTACGGAGTATTTAGAGATACCCCTCATGAATGCTCATAGGGCATTAGATGATGCACGAGCAACGACTCACCTCCTGCACAAAATACTGGAACAAGCAGATTTTGATTTTTTGCATGCTGAAATCAAAGAGCAGAACCATATTGTCGAGCTACCAGAACATTGGGTCATAAAAGATAATAAGCCTTTAGACCATTCCTCAGGGATTATATATTTTCATAATGATAAGGATGAAATTATTTATATTGATATATCAAAAAACTTTCAAAAGAAAATTTACGAGGTAGTATCCGGTGCTCAGCACAATGATTTTTTCTACAAACGGCTATTGGATAATACCAGAAGTTTGACCCTAGACTTTATGGATGATTTGTTCAAGTCAGAATTAAAGATGATAAATGACATTCAATTTCAGCGACCTCGATATAATAAACCATTTAAAGCCCAGAATGATACCTTCGCAATTTATATAAAAAAAGATGAGAAGAGTCTAAACTATTTGACTATAAGTCGTTCAAAGAATATAGATATTGAAAACATCGCTCCGATTATTTATAGTTCATCATTTCGCAGTGCTGAAAAATTAAAGGACAAATTCAATCATAGCCCAGAAATAGCCCAGCTACAAGTATTGAAAAAGCAAATATATGTAGATGAAGAAATCATGCAAGATATCCATATAAATCAGTACAATCAATCTTTTATGGCGAAACTTTGCAAGGACTTTATCTGTCCTATTAAAGATGGATACTATGTTTTCAATATTTGGGGAGAAAACGAAGTCGAGGCTGTTTCAGTGGAAAATTATTATATAAAATCATGGGGAAAAGGAGTTTTAGAGAACAATAAGGTTGTACATTTTCGAAGCGAATTTGATTTTGATAAGAATCAAAAAGTTACACGAAAATTTCTTTCAATATTGGGAAAGACTACTTATAAATTAATTTCGACAAATGCTAATGAATAACTACCTTGATGCTACCATATTAAAGCCAGAAGCCAAGAGGAATGAATTTTTAGCGCTATGTCAAGATGCAATGCTATTTAATTTTCCAGCTGTATGTGTTCCGCCTTTTATGATAGCGATTTGCAAGGAAGAATTAAAAAAATCAAATGTCAAAGTAGCTACTGTAGTAGGATTCCCTGCGGGCTACCAATCGATAGCATCTAAGTTGTTTGAATTGAAGGATGCCATCCATTGTGGTGCTGATGAAATCGACTATGTCGTGCATAGAGGTTATTTGGCAGACAATGATTATGAAAAAATACAAGAAGAGACAGCAGCCTGGGTGAATATCTGTAAAACTAGTAACGTGATTTCTAAATGGATCATAGAATCATCTGAATTGATGCAGGATCAAAAACTGAAGCTTCTGGAAATAGCAAATGAACTTAAGCCAAACTATGTTAAAACTTCAACTGGTGTTTATGGAAGTGCTAAAGTGGAAGACGTCAAATTGTTTCGAGAGGTGCTTATTCCTGAAATAAACATAAAGGCGGCAGGAGGAATTTCAGATAGAGAAAAGGCTCAAGAAATGATAAATGCTGGTGCAGATAGATTGGGGGTATCTCAGTATAGGAAAATTATGGCATGAAAAAGTTAGAAATAGCTTGCTGTAATTTGGACTCCGTCATAGCTGCAAATAATGGAGGAGCTTCCCGAATAGAGTTGTTTGAAAATTTGCCTAACGGAGGCTGCACTCCTTCTTATGGCATGATTAAAAAATCGAAGGAAGTATCAAGTATTCCAATATATGTAATGATAAGGCCAAGAGCGGGAGGCTTTGTTTATAATCGGGATGAGTTGGACATAATGCAGAATGATATTGAAATTTGTAAGCAATTAAAAGTAGATGGCATTGTTTTCGGAGTACTAGATGAAAATAAACATATAGATACAGACAAGTGTAAGGAACTTCTCAAATTATGGAATAACAAATCTGCGACATTTCATAGAGCTGTCGATATAACTATGGACTTAGATAAGTCAATAAGGTCGATTATTGAGCTGGGATTCGAACGAGTACTTACTAGTGGAGGTAAAACTACAGCTATAGAAGGAGTGGATACTATTCTTAATATGAATAGAAAATATAAGGATAAAATCTCTGTGATGGCAGGAAGTGGTATTACGTCGGGTAATGTTCAATTATTTTCAGAACTAAACGAGGTACATGCTACATGCAAAGTCATTAAGGAGGGTAATGAAATGTTCGGAAAGTATACAATAAGCGAAGCGGCTACTATAGGCGAATTAAGGCAAAAATTTATTGGCTAATGCTTATAATCTCTTATACCAATAGCGGTTTTAAAATGGTCCAACCCATTTTAAAACCTTGCTATGGTAAATGCCGTAGCTGTATTTGTATAGTGCAATGAGCCTTGCGACATCGGACTATTACTAATACGCTTACGGTATTAATGTATTTTGCCTTATTAAATGCCAAGTACTCGAGTCTGATTGAAATATACCATATAATCCTTGTTCTTCCTGTGGAGGATCAGCACCATAGGGTAAACTTTTATGCCAAAATTCTGATTTCATTCTCTTGTCTCTATTTGCAAATGCACCCCAGAAATTATATCCAGCAATATTATTTTGTCTTCCAATATTAAAAATATATTGATAGTATTGATTTCTATGCCAGGTAGAAGAACTTTCCTTGAAAGAGTTACTATCTCTATGCAGACCAAATTCTTCAATGACTAAAGGCTTTAGAATTTTGCGACATAAATTCCTATGCAACTCAATATAGTTTTTAGTTCTTTCTATAGTTGTATCTGTAGTGGAATGCTTGGTTTCCCCATTATACCATTGCCAGGTCTTAGGCCAAAGATGTATAGTAGCATAGTCTATTGAAGATAGGGAATGAATTTCGACAAACAATGCAGTATCCATAGCTGTACCAATAATTCCTTCTACACCTATGCTGACTAGATGATGAGAGTCAAGAGATTTTATGTAAGAGGAGATTTCTTTTACCCAATTTTTATATGATTGAATTGCAGACTTTTTCATGGGTCGCGGTTCATTCGCTAGCTGCCACGCCATAATCGTTTTGTCATCAATATATCTTTTTTTATTGATAAAGTTCTTTCGAGTTACGACTTTTTCTATCCATTTCATATACCAAAATTTACAACTATCACAATCATAAAATTGTGAAATGTAGTTGCAGTAATTATCCCAATCCCAGTTCGATGTTTTTGGTAAAATTGGGTTAGCGTATTTAGCCCATTCTAGATACTGTCCCATGCCTCCGCTCCATTCCCAATTATTATTGAGGACCAGCACTACTTTCATATTTCGTTTTGAAACTTCATTGAGAAATATATCAAAGCTTCGAAGGATAGCTTCATTATACTTTCCTGGTTTTTCCTGCACAGAAGGGGATATTCTATATGGATACGTGTCATCTCCTTCTCCAGAAAATAGAACCCTTAAGTTATTAATTCCATGATTTTTTAAAAAGTCTAATTCTTTGCAAAGCCTTTGAAAGCCATTATTCGTATTATCAGCGGCGAGGTATCCACCATACCAATAATTAGTTCCTATGAAGCGGTAAGGATTATTATCAATAGTAAAAGTTATTCCATTTGTTTTTACAAAGGAAGATTGCGAAACTATATTTTCTTTGGAAGTGAGGCATAGAAGAAAGAATAACAATCTCACTATTCCTCCGTTACCAATCGAGTAAATGCTTGTAGAAATATAGCTCCAAGATTTTTATCAGGGGCTACATAATCCCTGAATTTTTCCATTGCATCTTTGTTGGCGGCTATTGTTTTACCAGTTTTAATCCAGATATCACTCCATACTAAATCTTTACCACTTCGAACATTTTCAGCTATATGAAACAACAGTGGATTATTAACACCCATGGTTCCAATTTGTTTAGAAGAGATAATATGTACGTTTTCTGATCTACTCAATACCTCATGAATATTGTGATAGCTTCCGCATGAGCCTAGGAATACTATCTTGGTCTTAGGTGGTATATGATCTATGGTATTCATAGCATAGTAGCTATGTCCTCGATGCACGAATAACTGGATATCTTTTTTAAAAGAATCCATGACGGCTATAAGGTCTGCCTGTCCTTCTAATTCAGATTTTGGATGATTGGCGTATATGGCTACTTTCTTACCCTTTGTGGACTCGATAGTGACATGGTTTTTTCTTCTTGTAATTCTGTAGTTTGGAGTGGAAAATGTAGTAATGAAGGAGGCAAAGGATGCTTCTCCATCTTCATCATCGTAGAAAAAGTGTACCTGACGATGCACCTTATCCATACCAAATAATGCACCACTATCGATTTGATTTATTGGCTGCAATTTATACTTCATAGCCATGGATTGGAACCATAGAGCATCTTTTCTTTCGGGTACCACAAATAGACTTTTAAGCAATCCATAAATGGCGATACCGTTTCTATTTTCTTCTCTTTGAGTTCTTTTGTATTCCATGTCTATGTTTTCTCTC
Source organism: Chitinophagales bacterium (assembly GCA_016787225.1). Lineage (NCBI taxonomy): Bacteria > Pseudomonadati > Bacteroidota > Chitinophagia > Chitinophagales > Chitinophagales bacterium. Next base: position 16,842 of record JAEUUY010000033.1, on the reverse strand, counting down.
ATATAGCTCAGCAATAAGGAATCATTGATACTGCTAAAGGCATTTGCTACATTGATAGCAGAGCTAAGGTCTCCTTCATTCTTATCTAAATTGTTAGTAAACTTACCTATTAGCATTCTCGATTGATCCTTAGGCATAGTTTTTAGATAATCGCCCAGTTTATTAAAATTCGCGCATATTTTTATGAAAGTTCTGAACTTATTATACTTTAGCTTTTCCAGCATTTTGTCTCCACTGATCTTATCTTGATTGATTCTAAAAATTAAACGCTCAAAAACGCCATTGAAGGTGGAAGTAAAGATTTCTTCTTCACTATAAACTAATAAAGTATATAACTCTTTCCAATTAAAATCATCGATACAGGCAAATCTCTTTTTGGGATCTTTTTCATCGTGTAATTCATTCATGATTCGCACATATTCCAGACTTGTTGCCTTGAGCTGTTCGTCCAGTGAGTATTCGGCCATCACATAATCACTATTTCGTATTTTGATCATAGTGCGTAGAAATTTTCGCTTATTACGTGAAATAGAATCTGCTTCTTCTATGGTTATATTTCCTTCCACGATATCATCTACAAGTACCATTCCTTTAGACAAAATATTGTATTGAGCGAAGAAACCACGCATACCCATAATATTAGGGCTGGGATTGGTCATGAGTATCTGTTTAATGCCTGTTTCGCCAATCAGATAATTTTTTGCTACGTTAGGGGCTTTTATAGCACACACCTCCACTACCGTATCTTTATATGGTCTATCGCTGTATTTCGCAAACGCTTTTAGTACCTCTTCAGGATAAGTCTGGCATGAAGAAATAAGGAAGTCCTTTGCCACTAAATCATATTTATAGAAGTAAATATTTTTTACGGAATACAATGGATCAGTAATAAGATAGGAAATAACATCCTTATTTTCAGAAGCTCTGATTAAACCCATGGCATGCTGAAAAAGCTTCTGGTAGTATAGAGGAATATTACTATATGTTTTCCCGCTTATATCGGATAGCGTCATGTACATTCCATAAAGTAAATTTCTTCTCTGATAAGCTTGCAGACTCGGACTCTGATTTACTCTATTTTGAAATGAATCTACGAGCTTAAAATATATCTGCTTGTAAAGTATGTTTTGCTCATCTTTTTTATTCATCTCTATTTTCCCGTCTACAACCCCATCAAAACTGTCGAGTCTTCTCTGTTCTCGATCTATGTAGCCGTTCGTCTCATCGAGATTTTGACTGTATAATGTGAAACTAATAGTACATAAGAAACAAATAAAAAGTCTAGCCATAAGAGTATTAATTTTTGGTCAAGCTGTCAATAGTGCTGAAGGTATTATTTAGCTTTACAAATTCATAATCTAAGACAGTATTTGGCTTAAAAAGTTGAAAATAAATGGACCCCCAGACGTTAAAATATCTTGATAGTTCATAAATTTTCACTTTCGTATGATGACTATCTATAGCATAGAGGCGATATGAAAAGCAATTGATTTGCTGGTGTTTTCTATTGATGGTAGCATAGGTTATTTTTTCTAGAGGTTCCAGTGATGAAGTAATGTTTTCTATGGAATCACTAGGGGTATAATATTCTACCCACCGTGGTCTTATACTATCATAGATGGCATATTTAGTAATTTCCTTTTTAGATACTAGGTAGAATTTTTTGTCATAAATAGCTTGCCAGGTCTTAGAGAGAGGTTGATTGATTAGTTTCTCTGAGCTATTAACTTTTGGTTCGGGATTGAAAAATGTGAGTCCTAGTAATATAATTACAGATAAGAATATAATTCCAAAAACGAAAGCAGATAACTTGTTTAAAATTTTATTTTGATTTTCCTGCATATAGTTATGATTCCTGCAAAAATAGTAGATTCTATTAAAGAAAACCTCTTATATCACCAAACCTTTTATACGCATAATAACAGGCAATAAAAAGATAGACAAAAGAAAGACCAATTAATGCCCACATATTCTCTTGAAATAAAAAATATGCTCCTAGACTGTACACCGTGCTAAGTCCAATCCACAGAAAATTATATGCATAGTGGTAAGGTATTGGATAATACTTTCTACCCCATATTAGACTTATAACAAGCATAGCAAAATAACAAATCAAGGTAGTCCATGCTGAACCCATATAGCCCATTTTTGGGATCAGTATCCAATTCAGAGCAATTGTTATGACCGCACCAACAAGTGAAATGTATGCACCCTTCATAGTATTATTCGTAGCCTTGTACCAGATAGATGTATTATAATACATGCCAAGAAATAGATTAGCAAGCAGTAAAATTGGGAGAATTTGAATACCTTCTTTATAAGTAGAATTATTTATCATAGCTATTATATCTCTATTGAGACTAGTAATCACTAGAATCATGGAACAAACTATGACGAAAAAGTCCATAACAATAGCGTACATCTTTGTCGAAGATTTTTCATGAGCTAGTTTGAAAAAATAAGGCTCTGCCCCCATGCGAAAAGCTTGAATAGCAAGGGTCATAATGATGGCTAACTTATAGTTGATATTGTAAATGCCTAACTGTATTTCGTTTTCAATTTGTGTACCAGGTAATAAATTTCGGAGAAGTGGTCGATCTATTACTTCATTGACCATACCTGCCGCACCTACTAGTAGGAGCGGCCAGGAGTAGTTCAACATTTCCTTGCCATCCTTCAATGCACTCCATGAAAGAGATGAAAATATTTGTGGCGAAAAATATAAAAAAACAAGAAACCAAGGAATGAGATTGGCCCAAAAGATAAGTTCGATAGGATCGTGAATGTTTAGAACAGGCAATACTATTTTGTTCTTATAAAAATAGGATAGTAAAATGAGATTCAAAGAAATATTTAGTATGATATAAAGTGCCTTGAAAGAAACAAACTTTAGTGCTTTATTTTCTTGACGCAGCTGGGCAAATGGAATATTGCAGAGATTTTCAAAAAACAAGGTTAATGTCAATAGATAAACATAAATTTCTTTGTCCGAATATCCGAGCCATGCTATTAGAGGTTTAGCAAAAAGGACAAGAAGTAAAGACCAAAGTATGGAATTGAAGAATACAATAGATTCTGTTTTTTGAAAAACCTGATTTTGATTTTCAGACTTGATAAAGCGAAAATAACTGGTCTCCATCCCGAACATATAAATAATATTCAGAAATGCTACGATAGACATAAAGAAAGCAACTTGACCATTTGCCTGTTGGGTAATCGCATAAGAATAATATGGTGTCAGCATCCAGCTAGCCATGCGCAAAATAATCGTACTCGCACCATAGATGAGAGTTTGTTTAGCGAGCGATTGAAGAGACATGAGTTTAATTAATAGCGAGTAATGAATAATTAATAATGCCTATCAAGGATAAAACATTACATCTGAGAAATGAAGGCAAAAAACTTAACAATTAGCCATAACGAAACGCCTAATGTGAAAACCAATATTGCTAGGCTTATGAGTATGAAAATGATTATAAGATGCCAGCCGCTGCCGCCATGCTTTTCCTCGAGCAGATGCTCTTCAAGCAGCCTCATATTTTTCACATTCGATTTATAAAAAAAGTCTGTGAAATATCCAGCTATTGGCAGAGAGCCTAAAATATGATCAATAATAATATTCTTAAACATTAAAATTTTAACCTTACCGGACACCCCTTTCTGGTGAGCTAAAATAATAAAGATAAGTCCTAAAACCATTCCCGAATAGGAGCCTAAACCAGGAATGAAATTAAGAATAGGATCCAGACCAAATTTAAATCGGGTACCAGGAATTGTAAATTTCGATTCTAGGAGTTCTACGTATTTTCTAAGCGATGCTAGCTTGTCTTGATTTGATGAATTCATTTCGCTTCATACATAATATTAGTAAGAAAATTATCCACCCATCACTCGGATAAGCTTCTGAATTTGATTGTCCCACCACATTTTTTGATCCTCTATTTCATTGGATTCTGCGAAATCATTTATGGTCAATATGGTGTCTTCGCTGATTTCATTGACGTGAATGGCGAATTCAAAAAATTCGTCGTCTTCGCTGTTTTCCCAATGGTAAGCTACTAATTCCTCTTCTATGTCATCTATTAAAATCGCCTTTTCCGAATACCCTTTCCATATAAAATTGTATTGGTCTAGATTGGATTCACATTTGTCACAGAACCACTGCGCGAGATGAGTAGGTTGCTTTACAAAATCATATAAAATTTTGGGTGATGCCTTTATGACATAGTCTATCTCAAATACTTCTTTTGCCATTGTTGTTTATATATCTACTTTTAAAATATACCGAATAATTATGAGCCACAATAATAAAAAAATAAACCAAGTATTGGACAATTATGTTTCATCAAAAAAACAAAAAGACCGAAACTTAATGAAAATTAAAGGTTTAGCAAGCTTATTTTTTGTCCTTATCGGTGTCTTTGTCACCTGTTCTTCTTACCTCATCGGGTACCAGAAATGAAGAAGGGTAGGTTCTAGCTAGTTTTTTCGCATCAGGTTTGGCGCTTTCCTGATCTTCATAGTCTCCAACACGTAGCTTATAATATGGTTGTTGATAGGTAAGGTAACAACGCATAGCGGGAAATTTACTATAAAATTCTGACTTGACTTTGTTTGCCTCTTCTTTGCTATTTCTGCTAAAAATCTGAATTCGATAACCTTGGAAAAAAGGTTTTTTCTTATCTAGCATTGGATGAGCCGTAATATAGGGCTGTACCCCAGAGTGGTCAATGATAGAAGATTTTAAGACATTCGCAGTGGAGTCTTCGGACTGAGCTGAAATTAAACTATAACTAACGCTAAATATTAAAAGAGTAATAAATCTTATCATCTGGTTTTATGGTGCTATTCTGTGTTGCTTCCAATTGGAAGAAGAGTCTAGTTTGTAAACAATTCGGTCGTGTAGCCTTCCTGGCTGACCTTGCCAAAATTCAAAATAATTAGGAGTTATAGCGTAGCCCCCCCAATTTTCGGGACAGAATATTTCTCCAGAATTTCTAATTTCAGCGGCTTTTTCAATCAATTTTTCACGGGTTATGGGTTGGCTTTGTGAAGATGCCATGGCCGATACCTGACTCTCAATAGGCCTAGACGAGAAATATTCAACGGCTTTTTTTCGGCTCAACTTTTCGACGGTTCCATGCACTCTTATTTGTCGCTGACTAAATGGGAAGAAGAAAAGTGCGGAAACCTTAGGATTTACTTCTATATCTTTTCCTTTTTGACTTCCATAGTTTGTATAGAAGACAAACTTATTTAATTCTATCTCTTTTAACAAAACTACGCGAGATTGGGGTTGATTATCTGTGCCCACTGTGCTGAGAATAAAGGCATTGGGCTCTGGGTTGAGCTCCTCGACAGCTTTATCAAACCAGAATCTGAAAAGATCTAAAGGCTGAGATGGTAAGTCTTCTTCGTGAAGACTATATTTATCATATTCTGTGCGCCAATCAGAAAGGTTCATGTATTAACTTACTATTAAAGGTACTCGTTTGTAAAGCTTTTTTGTTTTAGAGTGCATTCTTACAATTAGATAAATTTTCTTACCTATTTGTGGGAAAGTATGTGGCATGAAATTTCCATCTAACGACTTTTCATTTTTTCTGTCATTTGATCCATAAACTACTTTTCGAACCATTGAATCTTTCGGATAGTTAAGTGGGTTCAAAATTGGATCAGCCTCTTGATAACCGATAGCCATAGAATCAATTTGATAAAATACCATAACCGAATCGATGTATTCATCATTTACAAAACGGATATCGTATTTTATAGAAAGTCCCTTAACAATATTGGCGGGGTCAGTAGATGGCTGTAGTATAGTAATAGGAGCCTTAAATACTGCAGCTTCTTCTTCTTTGCTACATGAAAATAGGATGGTTACAAAAAGGATGAATAATGCACTGTAAAATTTCATATATCTATTAGTTTATTAATTTTAAATTCCTGGGCAATATAGTTTGTCATTTCCATAACTCTGTGTACTTTTTCCGAGAATATAGCTCAAATTCAACTCAAGTGCACCTATAGAATTATTTGCTTTGGATAAACTAGAGGTAGTTACATCATAGCTAAGAGTTGATTGAAATTGTTTGTATTTAAGTCCTGCAACCACAATAAATGCATCCTTTAGTCTCGTTCGTAAACCTGCGATTAGGGTGACATTGTCATTTAAGGTATACATATAGCTCATCCCAATATTTGTAGAATTGAAATTTCCTTGTTTCATAAAAATGATAGAAGGATAAATTTGAGAGAAATCGTCAAGCCTAAATAATAAACCCCCAGTTATATTCATTCTAGCATATATGTTCTCTTTTGAATTCGTAAAAAAGAATTGATTGGGTTTATTGATATTGTAAAGTGAGAAACCTACTTGCGAAATTACATTATCTCCAATTTGTTGTTGATACAGGACTCCTAGATTGAACATAAAAGCATATTCTGAACCACCGTTAATAAAGGGCTCTAAATTTGGCAGTCGCGGGTCAAACTCAAACTCTCTTACCTGAGAAGCAAATAGTAAGTCATTGGAAAACAAGCGCCTATTGATAAAACCCGCCTGAGCTCCAATAGATATAAAACTTTGGCTATATCTATCCATAGCGAGAGAATAGGAACTATGCATTAAAACCTGGTTAGTAGCAAGGGTGCCGCTTCCGGCGTAGTCAGATAGTGCCGTTACACCTATACTCCAGGTATTTTGGTCTGTAAAATCCTGAAATATTTTATGTTCTAAAGATGCTCCAAAGGTATTATAAACACCAGAAAAAGCAGAGTTAGGCACAGCGATATTTTGATTTCTAAATGAAAGTAAAGCTCTTGTCTGACCATCGAATGCTCCAGAGTACGCAGGATTGACAAGCATGGGAAAATTTAGTGCTTGAGAATAATGCGCATCCTGCGCTTGACTATAGCGCACTATCAAAAGTGAAATGAGTAAAATGAAATAGTAATTATTTTTCAAGGTATTTAAAAATTATTATAAGGTGGCCCGTAATTGCAAGTATTTAGTATCATTAGAATAATTCTCCGTTTTGGTAACACAACCCCCTATGGAATTGGCCTGACTCTGAATATTGGCAACTCTATCTCCTGGGTCTGGGTGAGTGCTGAGAAAACTAGGGGTACCTGAATTAGCCTGACCCTCATCTATCAATTTTTTAAAAAAGAAATGAGCGCCATCGGTTTGATATTTTGTAGGACAGAGATATCGTACGCTATATTCATCGGCCTCACTTTCATGATCTCTACTAAATTTTAATGATCCTATACCTGCCAGTAATCCTACCATTTGCGCGATATCTTGACCAGATGTACCTGCTACAATTTGTAGTAAGATTTGGAGACCCATCTGACTAGTAAGTTGTTTTCCTGAATGCCTCCTATCGGCATGAGCTATTTCATGACCCATGACTCCTGCTACTGCAGAGGAATTATCGAGATACTTCATAAGACCTGTGTAAAAATAAATTTTACCACCCGGAGTACAAAAAGCATTTAACACGTCGTCTCGCTTTATAATATAAACTTCCCATTGAAAATTATCTCTATTCTGTACTTGACCAGAATTTAATATATCTTGTGCAATTCCTTCTATAAAGGCGTATGCTTGTGGATTGGAAGCCTTATTTAGAATTGGAAACTCTTGCGGATTGGAAGCTATTTCTGCTTTTGCTTGTTCGCCTAATTGTCTTTCGTCCTCTAGTGTGAGTAAATTAATCTTTCCACAACTAGTGAGAGCTATTGTCCAACCTATTAAAAATAAATATGTAAAAATTTTCATCAACTATTATTGTATTCGCAAATATAATGATTTCAATATATATAACTATGTGAAATGGAAAAAATTTTATACTATTGACACAAAATCTATAAAAATATGTCCATCAAACTATGGAAAGAAGATGATAGGCCAAGGGAGAAATTCTACCATAAAGGTAAGAGTGCTGTGAGTGATTCGGAATTATTAGCTATTCTCATAGGCATGGGTACGCGCGAAAAGTCAGCACTGGATATAGCCAAAGATATGCTGAGTGACAATGAAAACTCCTTAGAAAAATTGAGCAAACTCAGTGTCAAGGAACTAACCAAATATAAGGGCATAGGTGAGGCTAAAGCTATAACTATAGCCGCAGCTCTAGAACTAGGAAATAGAAAGCATGCAGAACCAAATAACGAAATACAATCTATTGTATCTAGTAATGATACTTTTAATTTATTAAGACCTTATTATGCTGGTCTGAAGCAAGAGGAGTTTTATGTCATTCTGCTAAATAAGGCTCTGAAACCTATAAAAATACAAAGAATATCTATAGGCAAAACCGATGCTACACTAGTAGATATCAAAATAATAGCTAAGCTAGCTCTGGAATATCTCGCCAGTCAGGTAGTCATAGCCCACAATCATCCATCTGGCAATCTCAAGCCTAGCGATGCTGACATAAAGTTGACCACAGCTATCAAATCAGGGCTAAATCTACTAGAGATAAAGTTGCTAGACCATATCATCATGGCTGAAGATAAGTACTTAAGTTTTGCAGATGAAGAAATATTATAAAAAAATGACAAGCAAATAATAATACTAAATAATTTTGTTCACAGAAAAAAAAAGTATGTCACACACTAATATCAAAGCGCCAAGAGGAAATCAATTAAACTGTAAAGGTTGGGTTCAAGAAGCTGCTATGCGCATGCTTATGAATAACCTAGACCCAGAAGTAGCCGAAGAGCCAGAGAAATTGATAGTTTATGGTGGAAGAGGTAAAGCTGCACGTAACTGGGATGCTTACGATAAAATAATTGAGTGCCTGAAAAAATTAGAAAATGATCAAACCCTTATTGTTCAATCGGGCAAGCCAGTTGGTGTATTGCGAAGCCACAAAGATGCACCGAGAGTGATATTGGCTAACTCTAACCTCGTAGGAAATTGGGCTAATTGGACTCACTTTGATGAACTAGAAAAAAAGGGACTAATCATGTATGGGCAAATGACGGCTGGAAGTTGGATATATATTGGTTCGCAAGGCATAGTACAGGGTACTTATGAAACCTATCTCAGTTTAGCTCGAAAACATTATAATGGTTCTCTAAAAGGCACGCTCAATGTCACCGCTGGATTAGGAGGCATGGGTGGCGCTCAACCTCTTGCTATCACAATGAATGAAGGTGTAGCATTATGCGCCGAAGTGGAAGAATGGCGGATAGATAAACGACTAGAAACACGATATCTAGATGAAAAATTTCATGATATAGACAAGGCAGTGCAAAGAGCTCTGGAAGCAAAAAAAAATGAAGAAGCTATCTCTATAGGTGTCGTTTGCAATGCAGTGGATTTATTGCAATATTTAATCGACCATAGTATAACCCCAGATACTTTGACTGATCAGACATCGGCTCATGATGCCCTGACTGGATATTTCCCTGAAAATATGGAAGTCAAAGAGGCTTATAATATGCGCAAAGAGCATCCAGAGGCTTATGTGGAATTGGCTTATGATACCATGGCTCATCATATCCATCTTATGCTAGAATTGCAGAAAAGAGGCGCTATAACCTTTGACTATGGAAATAATTTGCGCGGTCAAGCCAAGGACAAAAGAGGAATTAAAAATGCTTTTGATTTCCCGGGTTTTGTCCCAGCTTATATTAGGCCTTTATTCTGTGAAGGTTCTGGCCCGTTTCGCTTTGTAGCTTTGAGTGGAGATGAAAGCGATATAGCAGTTTGTGATGCCAAACTAAAAGAGCTATTTCCCGAAAATTTAGGGCTTCATCGCTGGCTAGATAAAGCCAAGGAAAAGATTGCTTTTCAAGGTTTGCCTGCCAGAATTTGTTGGTTGAAAATGGGTGAAAGAGAAAAGGCAGCACTTGCATTTAACGATTTGGTAAAAGAAGGAAAGCTTATTGCCCCCATAGTCATAGGGAGAGACCATTTGGACACAGGTTCTGTAGCCTCGCCAAATCGAGAGACGGAAGCTATGCTCGATGGCAGTGATGCTATTGCAGATTGGCCAATACTAAATGCTATGATCAATACCATTGGTGGAGCCAGCTGGGTCAGTCTCCATCATGGTGGAGGAGTAGGCATGGGCTACTCTATTCATGCAGGCATGGTCATAGTAGCCGATGGTACCGATGAGGCAAAAGAAAGATTAAGAAGGGTATTGCACAATGATCCTGCCATGGGCGTGATTCGCCATGCGGATGCGGGGTATGATATTGCTTTTAAAACTGCACAAGAACACTCTTTGTTGATTTAAGCTATAAAGATTCATGTAATGAAAGATGATTATTTTTCATGAGATTAGACAATGACTCCCGATTTTTAAGTGTAGATTGCAAGGAATCAAAATGCTATTAACTATTGACAATTTTGGTTTTTACTATATCTTTACATTGATTAATTAATGATTATGGTAAGAGTAATAGCCTTGTTTTTTGGATTACTTATTGTTTCTCTTGGATATGGACAGAACAGAAGATCCACTTCTACTGCGCCAGTTGTAAAAAAAGAGCCAAGTAAAGAGGTTAAAAAAGAGGACTCCAAATCTACAAAGGAGAAAAAAACATCTAGTGAAGCCTCTAAAAAAGATGACCCATCAAGCAGTGATGAATCGAGCTCTAGTGCTTCAGCTTCTGAATATAATGGCAAATCTTTTTTAAACCCCCGAAGTGAATCAATGAAAATGTCTACCGTTGTAGAGTTTGGAGCTTTGCCGAGCGATGCTGATATTACAACCATCAATATTTATGGACATTTAGGGCTTAATTTTGACATATCCAGAAGATTTCATATAGGACCTTATTTTCGACATAAAATAATGTCTACTCATGAGTATCAAGTGATCCAATATAATAATATTGAATACGATGCGGCCAGTCTTAAAGAGTGGGGTGCTGGGATATGTGTAGGCGCTTATTTTCCGTTAGGAAGGGCTATTTTATTAGACCCAGAATTAAGAATTGGATACAATGAATTCACTATTCAACACCCAGGCTATTCGGATGTCATTACTAATTTTATCTATCGAAATTATGTAAATTTTACACCAAGATTAAACATTGGTCTAAAAATTTCAGAATACACCATTTTTAATTTACATGGTGGATATACATTGCCTTATTTTGTTAGCAATCCAGAGCCTGTTCCTCATTATAATCCAGCTTCATTTCACTATGGATTAGGGATTAGATTTTATTTAATGAAATAATAATTCTTTTCATAAGATGGTTGAATTGAACCATAGCCACTTTATGTCACTGGCTATCAAGGAAGCATTGAAAGCCTATGAAGAAGATGAGGTTCCAATTGGATGTGTTATTATTTCCCAGAATCAAGTTATAGCTAAAGGCTATAATCAAACACAGCGGCTAAATGATGCTACAGCACACGCAGAAATTATCGCATTAACTAGTGCCTTTAATTATCTAAATTCAAAAATTCTCAAAGATTGTATTATGTACGTAACAATAGAGCCATGCGCTATGTGTGCAGGTGCTATTCGGTGGGCACAGATAGGAGGGCTGGTATACGGTGCTACAGAAGATAAATGTGGTTTTACCTTATATAAACCTTCACTGCTCCATCCTAAAACGGAGGTGATTGCTGGCATTGAAAAAGATACCTGCGCAAAACTAATCAAGGATTTTTTTATGGATAAGAGGGCATAGTCATTTGCTTTTAACATTCAAGTGTTATACCAATAGCGGTTTTAAAATAGTCCAACCCATTTTAAAACCTTGCTATGGTAAATGCCGTAGCTGTTTTTGTTTAGTGCAATGAGCCATGCGACATTGGACTATTACTAATACGCTTACGGTATTAGTCTGTTTCTTGTAAAAAATAAAACCTAAAATTCAACATTTTATTTATAGTAATTTCTTACATTTGTAGAATGTCTTCTGATCACATTGTAATCTCTGGTGCACGAGAAAATAATCTCAAAAATGTAAGTGTTTCTATACCGAAAAACTCTTTAGTCGTGATTACCGGATTGAGCGGAAGTGGTAAAAGCTCACTGGCATTTCAAACATTATATGCAGAAGGTCAACGACGATATTTAGAATCGTTTTCTAATTATGCACGACAATTTATCGGTGGTTTAGAGCGACCTGATGTAGATTATATTGAAGGTTTAAGCCCTGTTATTTCGATCGAGCAAAAATCGGTCAATAAAAATCCGCGATCGACCGTTGGGACTATTACGGAGGTTTATGACTTTCTTCGTTTATTGTATGCAAAGGTGGCTACCGCCTATTCCTATGTCAGCAATAAGCCCATGCAAAAAATGACTGAAGATGAAATCATTAAAGACATAGGAAAAAACTATAAAGGTAAAAAGGTTGTTTTGATGGCGCCTCTTGTCAGAGGTAGAAAAGGGCATTATCGTGAGCTTTTCGAATCATACGCCAAGAAAGGCTTTGCTGAAATGAATGTAGATGGAGTTCTTACTAAATTAATCCCCAAGCTACAAGTCGATAGATATAAAATTCATGATATAGATTTAGTTATGGATAAGCTAGCTGTGAATGAAGAAAACGCAGACCGTATAGAAAAATCAATTCGTGCAGCTTTAAAGGAAGGGGAAGGGTCTTTGATTATAGTAGATTTTGAAACTAAAAAACAGCAGTTTTATTCCAAGCATTTATTGGATTTAGAACATGGGATATCTTATGAGGAACCATCAGCAAATTCATTTTCATTTAACTCAACTTATGGTGCCTGTCCTACCTGCAAAGGTTTAGGTGAGGAATTTTTAGTATCCAAAGAATTAATGATCCCAGATGAGACCGTAAGTGTAATGAATGGTGGAATTTTACCTCTAGGAGAATATAGACCCGTTCAGCTATGGGAAACAGTTAAACAGTTTGCTAAGATGAACAAGATAGATTTAAGTGCGCCCATCAATAAATTGACAGAAAGAGAAAAGAATCTTTTGCTTTTTGGTAATGAGCATGGAAACGATGAATATGATAAGGAGATTCCATTAGTCTATTCTAATTTTAATCATGGTGTTTCGTCTTTTGTTTATAATAATTTTTATTACAGTGAAAGTGATTGGATAAAGAATTGGGCGGAGACATTCATGCAACCCAGTCCTTGTCCTACCTGTGAAGGAAGTCGATTGAAGAAGGAGTCTTTATTTTTTAAGATTAAGGAAAAAAATATTTCGGAACTCAGCCTTATGGGTCTTGATGAATTACAAGATTGGTTTCAAGACATAGAAAAGCAATTCTCGGATAATCAAAATAAAATAGCTAAAGATATTTTAAAAGAAATAAGAGATCGATTAGGTTTCTTAATAAACGTGGGTTTGCATTATCTCTGTCTAAATAGAGCGGGGAAAAGTCTTTCTGGTGGTGAAGCACAGCGTATAAGACTGGCTACACAAATTGGCTCAGAACTCATGGGAATTACCTATATTCTCGATGAACCATCTATTGGATTGCATCCAAGAGATAATGACAAGTTGATTCGTTCTTTAAAAAAACTGAGGGATCTAGGTAATAACATTATTGTGGTAGAACACGACAAAGAGATTATGCTTGAGAGTGATTATTTGATAGATATTGGACCTCGGGCGGGTTTATATGGCGGCGAGATCATAGCCGAAGGTAAGCCAAAAGATTTTTTAAAGACAAGAACGGCTACGGCAGATTATTTATCAGGGAAATTAGATTTTGAATTGCCAGAAAAACGAATCGTACCTAAGAAGTGGCTTGAAATAAATGGAGCATCTGGCCATAATTTAAAGAAAATAGATGTACAAATTCCTCTAGGGGTATTGTGTTGTATTACGGGAGTATCTGGCAGTGGAAAGAGTTCGCTCATTAGTGAAACTTTGCAGCCGATATTGTCACAGCATTTTTATAAATCACATAATTTACCTCTACCCTATAAATCTTTGAAAGGGTTAGAGCATATCAATAAAGTAATCAGTATAGATCAAAGCCCAATAGGCCGCACTCCCAGATCTAATCCTGCTACCTATATGAAGGTGTTTGACCTCATTCGTACCTTGTATGCTGATACTATGGAGTCAAAAATAAGAGGCTACAAACCGGGACGATTTAGTTTTAATGTGAAAGGCGGTCGGTGCGAAGGCTGTGAAGGGGCAGGATTAAAGACGATAGAAATGAATTTTTTGCCAGATATTCAGGTACCATGTGAGAAATGTCAAGGTAAACGCTACAATAGAGAAACTTTAGATATTCGATATAGGCATTTGTCTATTTATGATGTACTAGACTTGTCTATCTCAGATGCGGTGAAGGTATTCGAGCATTTGCCGAGCATATATCAAAAATTAAAGACTTTGGAAGATGTTGGATTAGGCTATTTAAAGCTAGGTCAGTCCTCTACCACGATATCTGGTGGCGAAGCGCAACGGGTAAAACTCGCTTCAGAACTATGTAAAAGAGATACAGGAAACACTATGTATATTTTAGATGAGCCTACTACAGGATTACATTTCCAAGATATACAAATGTTGTATAATGTGCTAAAAAGATTGGTAGATAAAGGAAATTCTATTCTAATTATTGAACATAATTTAGATATTATAAAAATGGCGGATTATATTATCGATATGGGTCCTGAAGGGGGTCTGGCAGGAGGTTATGTGGTAGCCGCTGGCACACCAGAGCAAGTGGCAAATATGAAATCGAGCTTAACGGGTCAATATCTTGTCAAAGAGCTAAAATTAAAATCCAGAAAATCCTAAATGCATAGGCTTTGAATTAAAATTAATGGATTAACAAATCACTTTTAAAATGCATTGATAATCAAGTAAATAACATCTATTTATTGTTCCAAAGCATTTAACAAGAGCTATTTTTTGATAGTTTTATTTCAATGTTTTCGCCTTATTTTTGTACTTATTATTTAAGTAATTAAAACTGAAAGATTGATATGAAAAATTTTAATCAGGAAAATCGAATAAAATCACTAAATTTACGGTTCGATATTTTTTTCAACAAGTTGAAATATAATAATATGAATAATGTGTTTGTAAACTTAAAAGTTCTTGGATTTTTATTCTTTAGTGTGTTCTGTTTGGATCAATTGCGCGCTACGCATATGATGGGAGCAGATTTGACCTACAGAGAAATCGATACGACAACAGGTAGGTATAGATTTACCCTATCTTGTTATCGAGACTGTTCAGGAATAAACTATGGCTCAGAACAGTTGCAGATAGTTACATCAACTGTGAATACTACAGTTACTATGAACCCTCCAGTAATCACTGATGTAACACCAATTTGTTTGCCACCTGATGTACCTGTAAAACCTACTACAAATTGTCCTAATGGTGCGATAGGTCTATACAAAGGTGTAGAGCGCTGGGTATTTACTAGAGAATATGTTTTGGGTAAAAATAATGGTTGGGCATTTATTGCATGGGGTTCATGTTGTAGAAACAATATAATTAGTACCATAACTAATCCAGGAAGCGCGGGTCTATATGTTCAAGCAGTTATCAATACAAATTATCGAAATAATTCTCCAGTATTTACAACTCCACCTATCCCTTACTGGTGTAGACTAAGACTAAATACCTATAACCATGGTGCAGTAGATAGTTTTGACCCTCGATTTATTACTCTTTCAAATGGTATTACGACAGTTCGTGATTCATTCGCTTATAGACTTTACACACCATTCACTGGTTTAGCTACAAGTGTAAATCAAGCTGTATTATATAATAATCCTGGCGTAAATTTTATTAGTCCTTTGAATCAAAACAATTTTTTATTTACAACCACTGGTGTCACAGTAGATCCTAGGACTGGGACAATTAGTTGTATTCCATCCATAGAGCAAGATGCTATCATGGCTATGTCTGTGCAGGAGTGGAGGGCTATTCCGAATGGTGCAGGATATACCAGAGTTATGATAGGTTATGTATGTCGTGATATTCAGTTTACTGTCAGAAATACCTGTCCTCCTGTCGTCCCTCAAGGAGTTACAGAGGATTCTCTTATAAGTGCTAATAAGGTAGATTTCTTTACTGTAGATATTTGCGGCTCGAAATATACTAAGGTAAATTTTAGAATGTATGGTGCACCAGCAGAGTTTTTAAAATACAAGGTACATCAAGTGCCAAACCCAGCATCGGTTACTAATTTTCAATACTCAGTAACCATTAACAGAAAAAATAATACTGACACCATGGATGTAACAATGACATTTGATTCTACGATTGGTATAGGTCAGGAACTTTTTAAAATCGAGGGCTACTATTGCAATAATATAGGCATGAAAGTATCAGAATTTTACACCTTAGTTATAAACTTTCGTCCCTCGGTCACGACCCATAAGCAGTTTTTATATTATTGTATCGGAGGTAAACCCGTGCGGTCTTATGCTCGGGGAGGGACCAAGTATAAATGGACTCCCAAGACAGGTATCGTGAAAGTAAGCGGTCTGGATAGTGCCTGGGTAGATTTAGCACCTTCGGCATCTACTACCTATGTAGCCAGGGCTACGGATGGTATAGATAGTACCAAGAGTTGTTCGGTCTTAGATAGTGTGCGGGTTATTGTGATTCCGAAGTTTAACTACACCTTAGCCCCGAAATTATCAGACTTGTGCTTACATGATACTGTGCAGATCAATCTAGCAACCCAAATGACAGATACCCCATATAAGTTTACATGGACAGACCCTACAAGTACTCCTAGTTTATATAACCCTTCGACAAACAAAAAATCCACGACCATAGCTAGTCCCAGAGTGGTCGTGACAGGCTCAGGCACCTATGTGGTAGAAATGACCAGTAGGTTTGACTGCACCTTGACAGACTCTATTCGTATCAATATGAATGGTGTACGCCCTGT
>JAEUUY010000032.1 GCA_016787225.1 Chitinophagales bacterium | reverse complement strand
TCATTAGAAGCCACAACGTGGCGAACTAAATGATTTAGTTGGGGTTATCCCGATTTAGAATTTGTTTCAAGATTTATAAAATATTGAAATACAAATTCTTAATCGATTCTGCATTTTCTAATGCAGAATTTGGGTTTAAAGAGTATGAAAGCTTTGTTTATCAGCACCGCGGTAAATTGGAATTCGAAATGGGTAATTTCTGGATGTCCATCCATTATTTTGAACGTGCGAAACGATTGCGAATAAATAATGCTGAATTACTTGAATCTACGGAAATAGCTATTCAGCGGGTTAAGAAGGAATTAAAACTGAGGTAGGTTCTCCTTAAATTTGAATAGTACGAATCAAATGTTGTTTATCTGAATTCTGTGCTCACGAACCCAATTATCTTTTAAAACTGTTATAAACTAAAACAATTCCAACTGCACTATTTTCTTGTCCTCTTCTTGTATTTTTGCAGGCTTTACTTTTTTTACTTTGATCGGTTTTTCGATAAGCGATTTGTAGATTGGGCCTTCTATTTTGTCTAATAAAACTTTTGTTGTTTCTTCTATATGATTGGGCTTTATATCTGATTTTGGCAGTTCAAATTCTACCGCTTCTTCATTGACCATCCAGATATCTTCTACCTCGTTTTCTGGCCGCTCACCCTCATTTAACAAGTAGGCAAAAGTTTCTCCAAAGCGTTTGATATTTTCTATCAGAGGAAATAGTTTAACACCATCATCTGTCAGTGAATACTCGACTCTTGGCGGTACTTCACGATAAACTTCTTTTTCAACCAAATTGTATTTTTCCAAGCTACGAAGCTCCTTGGTCAGCATTCTAGGTGTGATACCATCTATGTTTTGCTGTAGGTCTTTGAAACGCTGTGTAGTGGAAAATAGCTGATATAAAATTAGCAATCGCCATTTACCTCCTAATATTTCGTTATATATACGTATGGGATCTTTTACCGAATTATATTTCATCTCGTTCTTCTAATTTTTCTTTTGAATTCTTGGTTCGAAAATCTGAACACAAAAGAAATAAAAATTAACGAGACTTATTAAAATTCCTCTGCAAGACTAAAGATTTGTTGATAAATTGAGGATAAGTTGAATTTTGTTTTAGCATCAAAATTACCTTGACTGAGATGTTCTAGCCACAGCTCAACAATGCGTTGTGTAGATTGTGGGAGTACAGCTTTAAAATCAAGTGTTTCTTCTTGAATGATAGCTAATAGCTTAAGATCTTCCAAAGTGTAGGTGATATCTTTTTCACCTAAGACAACATAATATAAGATATCATTTTCAGTTACGAGCTCACTATGAGTGCAATAATTTTCTGTGTAACAAAGCACTATTTTATCTATGAAAGGAAGTCCGAATATGGGTAAATGTAGCTTTTCTGCAATGATAAGGATTAAAATGCCTAATGTATATTGAGATACAATATGCTGCCTTGGAACTTCATAAAAATCATAATGACCTATAAATGAGCTATCGATAATTAAGCTCTGGGTAATCTTATAATTGATTTCACCAAGAATTTCTTCTGGACTACCATTATCTATAACCCTTTTATTAATTCGTTGTATGAGTTGATTAGTAAACAAATCTAGTTTACAAGCTGTTTCAAATGGTCTATGCTCAAATACAAAGGCGGATAAGTGTCCGAAAATTGTTTGAAGTGATAAAACGTCTTTTCTTAAAAACGATTGTAAAACCACTGGATACTTATCTAGAATCAAATGATTATAAACCTCCGTTAACTTATTTTTCACCTCTGTATTCGATTCGTTCTCCAGTTCGTAATGGAAAAATTCCAATGAGAAAGGCAAACTTTCAAGGATAGAATGAATAGCTGTAGCTTGACTATCAATGTCTTGTAATTGGTAGTATATTTTTTTAAAATTCCTTGAATTAAGCATATCTAAAATCTAATGCAAAGCTAGTTTGAAATCAGGAGTACCTAATTTAGGCTTTTTACATTTTTATCCACTTGTACCTTAATATATACAGAGTCAGGGTTAAGTAATATTGTAAATGAAAGAAAAACAAATATTTATGTGCCATTTGGCCCCAATGAAACCCCAAAGGATTTACTGTCCAATCCGTCCCATTAACCTATGAACTCATTTTTTTAAAAAATCTGTCTTGTAAATGATAAAATTTATATATCTTTGCACCTCTAATTTTTAGACGTATGAGCAGAATTTGTGATTTAACAGGAAAGAAACCATTGAGTGGGCACTATGTGTCGCATTCCAATGTAAAAACGAATAGAAAATTTTATCCTAATCTTCAGGTCAAGAAATTTTTCGTACCAGAGCTTGAGCAGTGGATAAAATTGAAAGTTTGTAATGCAGCTTTGAGAACAATTGACAAAAAAGGAATTTATCAGTATCTAAAAGAGTTAGAAGCTAAGGGCGATATTTTGGTAAAATAGTTCAATCCTAATATAAAAACATTAAACGATGGCAAAAAAGGCAAAAGGCAATAGAATTCAAGTGATATTGGAGTGCACAGAGCACAAAGAATCTGGTCAACCAGGTGTATCACGATATATAACAGTAAAAAATAGAAAAAATACTCCCGATAGAATTGAGTTGAAAAAGTTCAATCCTATTTTGAAGAGATATACCGTTCACAAAGAAATTAAATAATATAAATCATGGCTAAGGTATCAAAAAACGCAAAGACCAATCGTCAAGCACAAGAAGGATCTAAAGATTATGTAAAAGTAATCCTAAGCGCTAAGTCTCCAAAGACAGGTGCATATCAGTTTAGAGAAAAAATCGTTCACAAAGATTTAGTAAAGGACTATATCGCTGGAAAAAGCAAATAATCCAGACACTAAAAAAATATTAAAGAAGGCTTCACATAGGTGAGGCCTTTTTTGTGTCATATTATTCCTAGAATAAGAATAAACTTAAAAAACCTTATCTTCGCCCAACTTACAACTTTAACTCAACCATTGTGGCATTTTTAGATTATTTTAAAAAAGACAAAAAAGAAGATTTGGATAAAGGACTAGACCAAACCAAAAAGTCTTTTTTCTCAAAAATCACTAAGGCTATTGCAGGTAAATCAGCAATAAATGTCAGTGTATTAGATGATATCGAAGAAGCGCTTATTACTAGCGATGTGAGTTTGCAGACTACCGTCAAAATTATAGATAGATTAGAAGCGCGAATCAATGAAGAAAAATATTTTGGGGAAGAAGAATTGTATAAGGTATTAGAGGACGAAATCGCCCGTTTGATGTATGAAAATAATACGGACGATATTCAAGATTTCGTGCCGAACACCAGCGAAAAACCTTATGTAATCATGGTGGTAGGCGTCAATGGCGTAGGCAAGACTACGACTATAGGCAAGCTAGCGCATCAATATAAGCAGGCTGGTAAAAAGGTGCTATTAGGCGCTGGCGATACGTTTCGAGCAGCCGCAGTCAATCAGTTAAAAATATGGGCAGAGCGCAGCGATGTGCCTATTGTAGATAAAGGGCAGGATGCTGACCCCAGCTCAGTAGCATTTGACACAATGCAAAGTGCGAAAGCAAAAGATATGGATATCGTGTTATTCGATACAGCAGGTCGCTTGCATACCAAGCATGGTTTGATGCAAGAATTGACAAAGATTAAAAATACCATGTCTAAGGTCATACCTAATGCACCGCATGAAGTGCTGCTTGTACTGGATGCCAGCACAGGTCAAAACGCCTTAAATCAGGCAAAAGAGTTTACTGCAGCTACGCAGGTCAATGCCATAGCGCTGACCAAGATAGATGGAACTGCTAAAGGAGGTATTGCTATTTCTATTTCAGATCAGTTCAAGGTGCCAATAAAATATATCGGAGTAGGAGAAAAAATCGAGCAACTGCAGTTGTTTAATAAGAAGGCATTTATTCAATCTCTGTTTGCGAAGTAGTTTATTTAGTGTAAAGTTGAAAGTTTAAAGTGTAAAGTTGAAAGAATTAAACTATCATAATTAAAGTTCAAAAATGGTCAACGTAATTTATGCATGAATAAATATATATATAATCTAATATCTAACTTCTAACTTATAATCACATCTTCATATCATCACATCGTCAAATAATCACATCAAAAATAAAATATGAGCAAAAAATACGCTGCTATTCACTATGCTAAATATTTAGAACTAGATAAAATCACAGAAGCTCAGCACCCGCGTTCACTCGAGTTTGGAGAAGAGGCGCACGATGAAATGTTGTTTATCATCACGCATCAAGCCTATGAATTATGGTTTAAACAGTTAATTCATGAAATCAAGCATATTGCTTTTTTCTTTAAAGAAGAAGTGAGTGATGTGAATATTTCTAAGGCAAATCACCTGCTTCATCGCTGCAATCAGATAGTGAAATTGATGGTCAAACAGCTAGAAGTATTAGAGACGATGACGCCAATGGATTTTTTAGAATTTAGAAATTATTTATCGCCAGCTTCAGGCTTTCAGAGTTATCAGTTTCGTATCACGGAGGTCATGCTAGGTTTGAAAAATGAAAATAGAATCACCTATGGTGGGCATCATTATACCACTTTTTTCGATGAAGAACAAAAGGCAGAGTTAGAGCGTTTAGAAAATTCGGAATCCTTGTTACAACTCATTGATAAGTGGCTATCACGCACTCCTTTTATTCAGTTTGGTGATTTTGATTTTATATCAGCCTATAAAAAATCGCTTGAAGATATGATTGCTTTAGAAAAGAAAAATATTCAAGAAACGACCTTTCTTAGTGATGCACACAAAGAAGTGCGCATGCGCATGCTAGGTGATGCAGATACGTTCTACAAAAATATTTTTGATGAAAAAAACTATCAAGAACGATATGAAAAAGGTGAGGTGAAACTATCGTATAAATCTATGATAGCCGCTCTATTTATATCTCTATACCGAGAATATCCCATACTTCAAATGCCATATCAAATCCTAGAAAAAATTTCCGAATTAGATGAATTCTTGACCTTGTGGCGTTTTAGACATTCTCAAATGGTCAAGCGTGTGATAGGCATGAAGGTCGGTACAGGGGGCAGTGTAGGAGTGAATTATCTTTTAGAAACAGCATTGAAACACTCGATATTCGGAGATATACAAACCATAACCACCTTGATGGTACCTAAGGCAGAACTACCACAACTACCAGAGAGTTTGATTGAGCAGTTAAAATTTGAATGGAGTTAGAAACTAGCTACTAGTTATTAGATGATCTTCAAAAAATCTCTTACCGTCTGAAAGGTAAAATCTCGCTTACCAGCTGGTACTTTTAGTAGGGAGTTATAAGCTAATTGGTCAAATTCGTGTTTGATCTGAGCGACATTTTCCATACCACTTTCTGAAATTCGAAGATACATTTTGCGCTTATCACCAAACTGATAAAACTTATCTATAAAACCATTGACAAGCAGTGGACGAATCATGCGCGTAGTGGTACTTTTATCTACATTCAAATAGCGATGAATCTGAGATAGCTCTACATAGTTTTTATCATAAATATAGAGAATCACACGGCATTGATTGAGCGTCAAGTCAAAATCCTTATTAAATTTTCTCTCTAAGGTTCTCAAGGCTTTATCCCATTGAAAAATTATGTCTAATACTTCTTCTAAATGCTGCTTATGATAAGTCATTATTTTTGTGGATTATCTGTGAATAAGTGCAAATATATAGAAATTAACAAATAATCAACATTTATTTTTCAATATCAACAATTATTTTATTTAAAGGATAGTTGTAAGGGGCAAGAAAGTTTTCAGGAGATAGTAGTCAGTGAATTGTTTAACCCAAATTAATCATTAGAAGCCACAACGTGGCGAACTAAATGATTTAGTTGGGGTTATCCCGATTTAGAATTTGTTTCAAGATTTATAAAATATTGAAATACAAATTCTTAATCGATTCTGCATTTTCTAATGCAG
>JAEUUY010000031.1 GCA_016787225.1 Chitinophagales bacterium | reverse complement strand
TAATTAAAAAAAATAAAATACATTATATCAATAAAACAATTGAGAAATATAAAATTGCAAAAGACTGTATACTAGCTAATTGAGGGGTAGTTAGATAGAATTAATCATTAGAAGCCACTGCGTGGCGAACTATATGATTTAGTTGTCCCGAAGAACCTTCGGGACGATTTAGAATTTGTTTCAATCCCGTGCGTACGGGATTGCAAAATATTGAAATACAAATTCTTAATCGATTCTGCATTTTCTAATGCGGAATTTGGGTTTATGATACCCTCTAGTCAGTTGCTAGGGATTTATAAAATTCCATCTTTACAAATTTATTATAACCAATGGCGGTTTTAAAATGGTCCAACTCATTTTAAAACCTTGCTATGGTAAATGCCGTTGTTATTAATGTTCAGTACAATGAACTACAGTGATATTGGACGGATACATAAATACAAACGGTATTACTAATACGCTTACGGTATTATAGTATAGTTGCAATTGTCAACAGTTATGAATAATTGATTACCAAGTAATAAAATGATATATCTGTGTATAAATTTCCTCTACATTATATTAAAATAAAATATATATGAGAAAATATTATTTAAATAATAAAATTTCTATAATTTTGCCCGCATAAATAATAAAATATTTCCATTATGAATCGTTTTCATGCTATACAAGAAGCTCTTGATAGGAAAAGTCCAGAGATTGATTTTATTTCTCACAAGGTTTCGGACTACTATGCTCAGAATGTATTTACAGATGACAAATTGAAAAATTATGTATCGAACAAGGTATATAAGCAGCTCAAGGAATGTATATCACACAATCAAAAAATAGATAGAGAGACAGCAGAGCATATCGCACAAGGCATGAAAAATTGGGCCATAGAAAACGGTGCCAAGAGTTATACACACTGGTTTCAGCCATTGACTGGTCTCACGGCAGAGAAGCATGATTCTTTCTTTGAACCTACGGAAAATGGCAAGGCTATAGAGAGTTTTGGTGCCAATAATCTAGTTCAACAAGAACCTGACGCATCTAGTTTTCCAAATGGTGGTATACGACAAACATTTGAAGCCAGAGGTTATACTGCCTGGGATCCTACATCGCCAGCTTTTTTAATGGAGAGCAATTTTGGAAAAACACTTTGTATTCCTACCATATTTATAAGCTATACAGGGGAAACCTTAGATTTTAAAGCACCTTTGCTCAAATCTATAGAGGCACTAGAAAAGGCGGTATTGCCCGTCGTGAATTATTTCGACAAAGCAGCTACTAAAATCACAGCTACATTGGGCTGGGAACAAGAGTATTTCTTAGTAGATGAGGCTTTTTACCATGCACGACCAGATCTTATGTATACCGGTAGAACGCTTTTAGGTGCCATACCAGCCAAAGGACAGCAGTTAGAAGACCATTACTTTGGGGCTATACCAGATAGAGCCTTAAATTTTATGATAGACCTAGAAAAAGAATGTCATCTTCTAGGTATTCCTATTCGTACAAGACACAACGAAGTAGCTCCTTGCCAGTTTGAGTGCGCCCCTATGTTTGAAGAGTGCAATGTAGCGGTAGATCATAATCAGCTTCTGATGGACGTTATGGACAAAGTAGGGCAGAAGCACAAATTGAAAGTGTTGCTGCACGAAAAACCTTTTAAAGGGGTCAATGGAAGTGGTAAACACAATAACTGGTCTTTGGGCACTAATACCGGTAAAAATTTACTCTCCCCAGGTAAGACCCCTAAAAATAATCTCCTTTTCCTCACCACTTTTGTCAATGTGATAGCGGCAGTGGCCAAATATAGTGATGTATTGAGAGCAGCTATAGCCTCCGCAGGCAATGATCATAGACTAGGAGCCAATGAAGCTCCACCAGCTATTATCTCCGTATTTATAGGTAAGGCCTTGACAGATGTTCTCAACGACATAGCAGAAAAAGTGAGTGATAAAAAATCTAATCAATTATTGACCGATGATTTAAA
This sequence comes from Chitinophagales bacterium, assembly GCA_016787225.1. NCBI lineage: Bacteria > Pseudomonadati > Bacteroidota > Chitinophagia > Chitinophagales > Chitinophagales bacterium. The sequence continues at coordinate 56,243 of JAEUUY010000031.1, read as the reverse complement.
GTTGCATATTCATAATCAGATTCCGGATATCTTATTGGATAATACGGATAGAAATAGAACTTCGCCTTTTGCCTTTACGGGCAATAAATTTGAAATAAGAGCTACAGGATCCTCCGCGAACTGCTCTTCGACCATGGTCGTCATCAATACTATCGTAGCAGATCAGTTTTTACGATTTAGAAATGATGTGGAAGCTCTTATAAGCAAAGAAGGGGAGAAGAAGGAAGGTGCTATCATGCGTGTATTGAAAAACTATATTTTAGAATCACAGAATATCTTATTCGAAGGGGATAATTATAGCGAAGAATGGGCGGCAGAGGCTGCTAAACGCGGATTGAATAATGTTCGCACCACTCCATACGCACTTGATTTCTGGATGGTCAAAGAAAATGTAGATGTATTCGCTCGTCATGGAGTCCTCTCCGAGAGAGAAATGGAGGCTCGTTATGATATATTCAATCACAACTATCTACTCAAAGTACAAATCGAAGGAAGATTAATCGGTGAACTTTGCGTGAATAACATTATTCCTGCAGCTATCCAATATCAAAATAATATGCTGGATAATATTTTAAAACTGAAAGAAGCGGGATTCGATAAAAATATGTACAAGGCTCAGGCAGAGCTTGTAGAGAACCTTTCAGGACACCTTGCTCAAGTTAAGTCATTGGTCGATTCTATGATAGAAGCCAGAAAAATCTGTAATAAAATCGAGGACAATGCCGCCAAAGCCAAAGCATACTGTGATAAAGTAGTTCCTTATTTCGACGAAATCCGCTACCATGCAGATAAATTAGAGCAGTTAGTAGATAACAAACTATGGCCGCTACCGAAGTATAGAGAAATATTGAGTTTGAAATAGAAGTTAATAATTATAAGTTTTAAGTGTTGAGTTTATAATAATAAGTTCAACACTTTTTTACCCCATTTTCTCCGCTAGTTCTAGCCAGCGCATATTATAATCTTCGATAATCTTGGCGATGACAGAGAGTCTGTCTGTGACTTTTTGCATTTCATCGAATGGTAAATTATCCATGAGTTTAGCTGATAATTCTAACTGCTCAGTTTCTAAATTTGGGAGTTCTTTCTCTATTTTTTCAAACTCTCTTTGTTCATTATAGCTCAGCTTAATACCTGATGGTTTACTGCTAGGTTTTAGCTCTATTGCTTTCTCTGTGGTAGTTTTTGTTTCGGTTTGATTGTATTTATTCTCTTGAATTTCGTTTCTGTACTCCGTGTAAGTACCATAATAGTCTCGGATTTTGGCATTGCCTTCGAAGCAGAAGAGGTGCTCTACACAATTATCCATAAAGTATCTATCGTGCGATATAACTATGACACAGCCTTCAAACTCTTCTATAAATTCCTGCAATACATTTAAGGTGATGATATCCAAATCATTCGTTGGTTCGTCGAGTATAAGGAAATTTGGATTGAGCATCAAGGTGCGAATCAGCGACAGACGGCGCTTTTCACCACCACTTAGTTTTTTGACAAATACATAGTGCATGTGTCCGGGAAATAAAAATCGCTCCAGCATTTGCGCAGCAGTATAGGATTTACCACCTTTCAATGGAATATGCTCTGCTGCATCTTTGATAATTTCTATCATACGCTTTTCACCATCGAACTCATTATTTTCCTGTCTATAGTATCCTATTTTTACAGTTTCTCCTACCACTACTTCACCTTTGTCCGGCTTCTCTAGACCTAATATCAGGTTTAAAAACGTCGTCTTGCCCACACCATTTTTTCCTACAATACCTACTTTCTCATTTCTCTTGAATTTATATTCAAAATTTTCAAGAATTTTCTTATCACCAAATGATTTGTAAACCTTGTGAAATTCAAGAATCTTGCTCCCCAGTCTATTCTCGACTGTCTCCAATTTCAATTCTTCTTTTTTAGGCTTGAGTATCGTGTTTTCTTCGATATTTTCAAAGCTATTGATTCTGGATTTAGCCTTGGTGGTTCTAGCTTTTGGTTGTTTGCTCATCCATTCTTTCTCTCTGCGAAATATATTCTTCATCTTCTCATTTTGAGCGAAGAGAACTTCTATTTGAGTTTGCTTCTTTTCTAAATAGTAGGCATAGTTCCCTTGATATTTTTGCATTTTACCGTTTTCCAATTCTACGATTTGATTGCAGACAGCATCGAGAAAATAGCGGTCGTGGGTTATGACTAGTAGTGTCAATTCTCTACTTCTGAGATAGTTTTCTAACCATTCGATCATCTCAGGGTCGAGGTGGTTGGTCGGCTCATCCATCAAGATGAGATCGGGTTCTTCGATTAATATAGCAGAAAGGGCTACTCGTTTTTTCTGACCACCAGATAGACTTCCCACCCGCTGTTCGAGGTCATAAATATCCAATTTGCCTAAAATCTGACTCATCCTAGACTCTAAATCCCACACCTGTAGCTTGTCCATAGCTGCCATAGCTTCTTCCAGAGAGTACTTGCCCTCCATAGCTTTTTTATAATGATCTATCGCTAGAAATTTCTCAGAGTTTTGACTATATAATACTTCGCGTATCGTCTTAGACTCGTCCAAAGGGGTGTCCTGCTGCAGATACCCCACTTTGACATCAGAGTGAATAAAGAACTTAGCGTCACTATTAGGTAATTCCTCACCGAATATCATTTTTAAAAGCGTCGTTTTACCTGTGCCATTTTTGGCTACCAATGCTACTTTATCGCCTTTATTGATATAGAAATGGATATCTTCAAATATGACCTTATCGCCATAATGAAGCGTAAGGTTTTCGATAGCAAGGTAGTTCATGGATAAGAAAAATTGGAGCGCAAATCTACAAGAAAAAATCTATGTAGAACTTGTTGTATAAGAAGTTTTACTTTTTCAAAGATTTCAAAAACTCTTGAAAGTCTGCAAAATAATCATTGATTGTTTTCTCTTTAATCGCCTTCCACTCTGCTTTTGGTTGACTGAGTTCTTTCTGTTTTGTTTTCTTATTATCTTCTTTATCTAGACTAGCATTTATAGCATCCATTCCATGTAGATTCATCCATCTAGGGTCATAGTTTTCTTCATTCGATCTGACAAATGACACGACACTTTTTACCGTTTCCTTCAATTTATTTATATCCTTAAATGCATATTGATTGATAGTAGTGCCATATTGTTCATTGAGAACGGCAAGTCCCGATGTGGCTGTTATATCCATGCATCGATTTGCATCATAGCGAGCTCTGAGTTGAGCTACATAGAACCAAAAACAAGCCTGATCTTTTTTATCAGAATTAAAAAGTACCTGCGATAAGGCAAATAAAACCGTAGGGTTATAATTGTTTGGGTTTTTCAATACCTCTTCGGCAGCCTTCTGCTTGACATCCGCTTCACCTCTCGTTAAAAAGTTCACCAATCCGTTGCTAACTTCGACATCCACCTCTGCATAAACACCCTTTGGCGCCAATTCTATATTTTTTACATTCTGCGTAAATGCATGATAATTCCAAATCAATAAAAAACCAAAGGTTAAACTTCTGAACATGATAAAATTTTAGATTATAAAATTACGATTAAATAGCTATACTAATTTGAATAATTGTGAAAATGGCTCTAAAAGCTAAATTTCGAAAAGTTTTTTTTGCTTTCCCCTGTTCGCCGGAGTCTATAGTCGAATTCGTGCAGCGTTCAGCGAATGTCTGTGACTTCGTCGAAGTGTTAGTAAATTTGTAATTTACAAAATAAAAAAGCTATATTTGTGTTGCAATGAATAAAAAGCATGAAATCAGAGATTTCAGTGCACCGCGACGTAGTCAGAGACTCATATCTAGAAACTTCATTTTATTTTTGCAGTTAAACAGAGTAGGGTTGTATAAATTAGTTTTCAATTGAATCCGGTATATAGTTCAATTTAACATTCGGCTTTTAACTCCGTAGGAGTGGTCTGTTTGTAATAGACAAAATAACCTATAACTTTTAAACCCCAGAGGGGTGACATGTGATTCATGGCTCCAAATCAAGCCAAACTATTCAACATAGACCGATAAATATTTTACCCATACAATTCAACATAGCCCATAGATTTTTATCAACCTTGAAATCTTAAAATTTATTAGCCAAGGTGGCAATACCTTGATAGGCGCAGGGTTTAATAATTGGCTTTTAGATATTCGTCCTGTTTATTAATTCAAATTCATTAATTTTTCTGATGTAATGACTTGATTACTTTCTATTACTTTTACTGTTGGAGGTTCTGAAAATTGAAATGTTTTAAGTTCATTTATTAAATCATTGAACTCAGAGTTAGTCGCAACCACAACGTTATCAAGCCCAATTACATCTCCACTTTTAATTTTTGCTTTTACGCTTCTTGCTTCGTTTTCTTCAAGTGTTACTAAATAGCTTAATGCTTTTCTATGTACATATTTTAAAGCTATTGCTTCCAAATCAGCTTGTTTATATCGCTCTCTTAAACTTGTCTTTGCTGAAATACAAATAGGACCACGTTCTGCGGTATAAAACATTAAGTCATAAATAACGTTTGGAACAAACGCAACTTTTGCACTCAAATATAAAGGTAATAATCCTTCACGTACGAACAAAGTAGCTAAAATGTATTCAAAAATTTTTCCATTAAGATTATTATTGCTTTCTTCATGATTCTTAAAAGCGTTCCAATAGGTAGCAACATATTCTGTTGGATATCTATACTTGACCTGCCTGAAATCTGAAAACAACGAATCGAAAACTATTTCAGCTTTATTATCCTTTCCAACAGTGATTCCTAATTTATTTAGTTGATTCATTTATTTAAAATTAATTCTAAAATCTTTTTTGCTGTAGCCTGAATAGCTGGTATAGCGACAGAATTGCCAAACTGTTTATATGCAGAAGCATCCGCAACTGGAATAATAAAATTATCTGGAAACCCCTGTAGTCTTGCCCATTCTCGTGGAGTCATTTTGCGAATCCCTTCTCTATTTACTTCACCTTTAATGTGTGTAGTAGGTGTAAAATCTGTAATTCTATTGTCTAACACTAAATTTCTCTCTCTACCCATTCCTCCAACAACGATTGTGTTTGCAATGCCATCATCAGAAATAATTTCATATCCAAATCCATTTCCCTTCCCTTCATGTCGTGCTTTATGATTTACTAAAGTTTGAACATATTGAGTTGATAAGTAATACTTTGTTGGTACAACCTGCTTCTCTTTTATATCAGCAAATTTCACCTTTTTCTTAATTGGTTTTGGATATTGAAAATTTGAGACACCAGTGTCTTCATGAAATCCTACAATATAAATTCTTTCTCTATTTTGAGGAACTCCGAATTCTTTAGCATTTATTATTTGAGGTTCGGGTACAAAATAACCTAAATCATTGCGTAATACATTCAATATAGTTGCCAAAGTGTGCCCTTTATCGTGGCTTCTCAAACCTTTTACATTTTCAAGAAAAATCGCTTTGGGTTTATGTTTCTTAATTATTTCAACTACATCAAAAAATAACGTCCCCCTTGTATCATCAAAGCCACCGCGTTTGCCTGCTATTGAGAAAGCTTGGCATGGAAATCCTGCACATAAAACATCAAATTCTTTGGGAATATAACTTTTAACATGCGATTTAGTTATATCGCCAAAAGGCACTTCTCCAAAATTTGCTCTATACGTTTTCTGAGCTTCTTTGTCCCATTCACTTGTAAATACACACTTTCCACCCAGATTTTGCATTGCAATCCTAAAACCTCCAATTCCTGCAAATAAATCTATAAATTTAAACGTGTAATTTTTTGGTGTCGGAAAAGGTACATTCTGGACTTCAAATAACATTTGTTGAATGGCATATTCGGCAACTATTGATATATTATCATTTTCGACTTTATAGTCTATGTATTCTTTTAAGACTTTTAAAGCGTTTTTTTTGTAGTGTTTTGAAACCCCATTTTGGATGTTATGAAGATAATGAGTCAAAATAGCTTTTCGATCCTCTAATGGCTCTATGAGTCGAATTTGGAAACGCTTTCCATCCAATTCATCAATGCTAATCCGCTCCTTTAAATTCATTTTATCATCGTATCTTACCTCTGTAACCTATATACAAAATTACAAAGGATATCAAAAAACGAAACCGATTTTTTCTAAGTCAGATAGAACCACCTGTAGGGGCAAGGAATTTTTGAAGTGAATTATCTAACCACAGCTCATACCAATTTAAAAAGGAAATATTTTGGTTATTCCCAAGTTCAAAAGAAGGATAAATTCCATTCTCACTTCCTCTGTCATCCGTCCATATATTTCCATACTCTTTGCCATAGACTATTAAGTGCAAACTTGCACCACAGCCATAATTACATATAGTAATAGTTCCATTCATATGTTCTTTGCTATAATATATCTCTTCAAATTTTGCATATTCTATTTCATTTTCTTCTGCATTATCTTTGCTGAATTTAGTCGAAAATCGGGGGTTCCAAGGTTCTGTAAACAAAAAGGGCTTACTTGGATTTAACAAAGAATTTTCATATTTATAGTTTAGATCATCAAACAAACAATTTTCAAATAGCTCGAGTCCATAAAACGGTCCAGCGCCTCCATTACCAAGTATTGTAACAAAATCTACATATTCTCTTGGCAGTTTTATGTCATATTTTCGTTCAAATTCATGAACTTTGTCGATTGAGACAGGATGATTTAGTTGGTATTTATGTTCTTGTGAGCCAAATACAGTAAAATAACTATCCAATCCTTTGAGTTGATCTATTTTAACTAATATTCTTTTTAGTTGTTCGTTCATCATAATACTATCTTTCAAGAGTGGGTGGAAAGGTATATTTTAAGGCGATTATTTCAAAGGTATAAGTTTTTATATTTGTGTAAGGTGAAACACCTATCAGGGCGTTGATATGGTTATAACTCATACCATAATGGACGAAGGCGTTAACTAAACTAATAGTTCGTAAATTCTGCTGATTGAATTTATGTTAATCCCTTCTGGCGCGGACATAGACGAAGTGATGTCTGTGCTATTACTCTTTTTTCTGCTAATGTGGCACAGAGACCCTTTGTTAATCTCTGCTCACTTTGCGTTTAATCCCTTGCAACTAATAACTAAAAACTTCCAACCCCTACCCACTACAGCTAATACACCCTTCTTCCATGGTGCATACAGGGCCGTTGACGACTGGTTCGGCGGTGAAGCTATCGAGAACATCTGCTGCGAATTTAGCAGGTTCTTTGATGGTTTGTACCTTGGTTTCTGGCACTACTTCGGTTTCTGGCTGCTGTGCTACTTCTTTTTCGATAGTCACCTGTGCCGCGCGAGTAGCTGCTTTAGATCGTAAATAGTAAGTTCCTGTCTTTAATCCTTTTTCCCATGCATGCAGGTGCATAGCCGTGAGCATAGCGTTATTCGGATTTTCTAAGTGGATATTCATAGATTGAGACTGGCAGATAAAGGCACCTCTATCGGCAGCCATGTCTATGATGACGCGCTGCTTGATTTCCCATACGGTTTTGTAGAGATCTTTGATATGCTGCGGAATGCCTTGGATATTTTGGATAGATCCATCGGCAGCTATGATTTTATTTTTCAAATCCTCTGACCATAAACCTAGGTCCACAAGGTCATTCAATAAATGCTTATTGACGATAATGAAGTCCCCAGAATTCACTCTACGGATATAAATATTGGAGGTATAAGGCTCGAAGCACTCGTTGTTTCCTAATATCTGTGAGGTAGATGCGGTAGGCATAGGAGCTAGTAAGAGTGAGTTGCGAGCACCGTGCTCCATTACTTCTTTTCTCAAGCTTTCCCAGTCGTATCGCTCATTTCCTGGATTGACATTCCACAAATCGAACTGGAATATTCCTTTGGATAGCGGAGACCCTTCAAAGCTAGAGTATTTACCTTCTTCTTTTGCAAGTTCTATCGACGTCTTCATTGCGGAGTAGTATATGGTTTCGAAAATATCTCTATTGAGCTTTTTAGCTGCTTCCGATTCGAATGGCATACGCATTAAAATGAATGCATCCGCCAAGCCCTGTACTCCAATACCTATCGGTCTATGGCGCATATTGCTATTCTGTGCTTCTATGACTGGGTAGTAGTTGACATCGATGATACGATTGAGATTTCTCGTGACACGAGCGGTCACTTCTTCCAGTTTTTTAAAATCGTATTTTTTATCTTCTGTCACAAATTTATTCAAAGCGATAGATGCTAGGTTACAAACAGCCACCTCATCTTCTGATGTGTATTCTATGATTTCGCAGCATAGGTTCGAACTCTTAATCGTTCCTAGATTTTGCTGATTTGATTTTGAATTCGCATGGTCTTTGTATAGAATATATGGAGTACCTGTTTCTACTTGGGAAGCGAGGATTTTCAACCAAACTTCAGATGCTTTAATAGTTTTCTTGGCCTTTCCTTCTGCTTCATATTTTTCATAAAGCGTTTCGAATTCTGCTGAGTGGGTGTCCGCTAAACCAGGACACTCATTAGGGCAGAATAGTGACCAATCTCCATCTACTTTGAGTCGCTTCATGAATAAGTCTGGAATCCACATGCCGTAGAATAAATCTCTTGCACGCATTTCTTCTTTACCATTATTCTTTTTGAGGTCAAGAAAGTCTAAGACATCGGCATGCCAAGGCTCAAGATATATAGCAAAAGCACCTTTGCGTTTGCCTCCTCCCTGATCTACGTAGCGCGCAGTATCGTTAAATACACGCAGCATAGGTACGATTCCATTCGATGTACCATTCGTACCCTTGATATAGCTACCATTGGCTCGGATATTATGTATGCTTAAACCTATACCACCTGCGCTTTTAGAAATTTGGGCGCATTGCTTGAGCGTATCGAATATACCATCAATGCTATCATTTTTGGTAGTGAGTAGAAAACAAGAAGAAAGCTGCGGATTAGGCGTACCTGCATTAAATAAAGTAGGTGTAGCATGGGTAAACCATTTCTCACTCATCATGTTATAGGTCTCAATAGCTGAGTCGATATCGCCCTTGTGGATACCTACAGCTACCCGCATGATCATATGCTGCGGTCTTTCTGCGATTTTCCCATCGATTTTAAGTAAATACGATTTCTCTAAGGTTCTAAAACCGAAATAATCATAGAAAGAATCTCTCGCATGTACTATAGCTGCATCGAGTCTATCTTTATTAGCCATAACAACTTCATAGACATCATCCGCTATCAAGCCAGCCTTGGCACCTGTTTCTTTTTGTACATAATGATATAAATCATCTACCACTTCAGAGAATTTCTTCTTGGTATTTTTATGTAAATTAGAAACAGCGATACGCGCAGCTAAGACCGCATAGTCTGGGTGAATAGGAGTCATAGAAGCTGCAGTCTGAGCCGCTAATTCATCAAGCTGTGAGGTACTCACACCATCGAATATACCGCTGATGACATATTTGGTCACACGCTGAGGCACTACATATTCTGGATTCAAACCATAGCACAGCTTGCGTACACGCTCCGTGACTTTGTCATACATGACGGGCTCTTGATTTCCTCCTCTTTTGATTACGTACATATTATATTACTTTATATTTTTAAAAATCTATTTCATTGGTTTGTGGTATGCTAAAGGCTGTATCCTCTGCTGCCTTATCTACTCCCGCTTTTTGGTATTCACCTACTTTTCTCTCAAAGAAATTTGTTTTAGGTCTCATCGATATCATTTCCATCCATGGGAATGGATTAGTCGCATTATAAACCTTTGGATATCCAAGAGAGACTAATAATCTATCAGCTACGAATTCGATATATTGACACATAGCTCCAGAATTCATTCCTATGAGGGATACAGGTAAGGCGTCGCTCACAAATTCTTTTTCATAAGTCACGGCCTCGGTGATGATAGAAGTAACGGTTTCTTTTGAAAGTTTGTTTTCTAACATAGAATATAACAAGCAAGCAAAATCGCAGTGCTGGTTTTCGTCTCTTGAGATTAATTCGTTCGAAAAGCTCAAACCTTTCATCAATCCTCTATTATTAAGCCAATAGATAGAACAGAAAGAACCCGAGAAGAAGATACCTTCTACCGCAGCGAAAGCCACAAGGCGCTCTGCGAAAGAAGTCGATTTCTCAATCCATTTCAGTGCCCACTCTGCTTTTTTCTTGACACATGGTACGGTCTCTATAGCATTGAATAATCTTTCCTTTTCGTTCGGATCTTTGATATAGGTATCTATCAATAGACTATAGGTCTCTGCATGTATATTCTCAATAGCTACTTGATAACCGTAAAAACAACGCGCCTCTGGAATAGTGACATCTTGCATAAAATTGACTACCAGATTTTCATTCACTATGCCATCACTCGCTGCGAAGAATGCCAATACATGAGAAATAAAATGCTTTTCGTCAGCAGTTAATTTATTATTCCAATCTTCTAAATCAGGCTGTAAATCTATTTCCTCAGCTACCCAGAAACTATTGACAGCTGCTTTATACATTTTCCAAATACTATCATATTGGATAGGGAAAAGCACAAAACGGTCTTTGGTGTCTTGTAATATAGGCTCAATATTCTGCGCTTTTTCCATGAGATGATTATATTTGTATCTTTGTTAAGAATTTATTAATTTTTGTAGAAAATCCTGTGGTTACTTTCTGATGACAAAACTAATTTTTTAAGTGACGATTTCACAATTATATATCCACAGGTGTTTAAAAAAATATATTAAAATTTGCGACCCATTGCAAGACTAAGATTTGGAGAATATTAACAGATTTTTATTAAGTCAGAAATTAAAAGAATATGCTAAAAGCATTGGTTTTCAAGATATTGGAATTTCTAAAGCTATTACTTTAGAAAAGGAAGCAAAAGATTTAGAACTGTGGTTAAAGAATGGTTTTCAGGGGGAAATGAGTTATATGGAGCGACATTTTGACCTGCGAATATCACCTCAAAAACTACATGAGAATACTAAAAGTATTATTAGTTTATCTTATAATTACTTTAAGGAAGAGAGTCAAGAAAATGCTCCAGAAAAAATTAAGATTTCCAAGTATGCTAGAGGTCGTGATTATCACAAGGTGTTGAAAAGAAAATTAAAATTGGTCATCGATTTTCTAAAAAAAGAAGTAGGGGATGTCAGTGCGAGGGGATTTGTAGATAGTGCACCGGTGATGGAGCGCGTATGGGCTGAAAAGAGCGGTGTAGGCTGGATAGGGAAGAATTCATTGCTACTCACCAAGTCCAAAGGTAGCTTCTTTTTTCTAGCGGAAATATTTGTAGATATAGAGCTAGACTACGATGTAGCTGTCAAAAATTTCTGTGGTAGCTGCACGAAATGCATAGATGCCTGTCCTACACAAGCTATCGTGGCACCCTATGTGGTGGATAGCAATAAGTGCATATCTTATTTAACTATTGAATACAAGGCAGAAACTATGCCTGCGCATTATTCTGAAAATAGTCAAAACTGGATTTATGGCTGCGATATCTGTCAAGACGTATGTCCTATCAATGCTCGAGCCCGACAGCACGCAGAATCTGAATTTCAGGATAAAGATATTTTCTCAGATATGAGAAGAAGTACCTGGGAAGAAATCACGGAAGACAATTTCAATGAAGTTTTTCACGATAGCCCAATCAAACGCACAGGATATAAGGGTTTGATGCGAAATCTCGAGCATAGTAAGAAGAAGTAAATATTGAAGAGTGATATTTACTTTTTGAGAATGGAAATATAATACCCACAATGAAAGAGCTAAAAATCAACTATAATTTACTTTAAATTTAGTATTTTAGAGGTGTGAAAAATCGAGAATTAGATTTTGTTATTGATAGATTAACGGATTCTATTGTTAATGTTTATACAGGCGATAGTTTTCAGACAGAAGTTTCTCTTTTGACAAAACAGGAGTTGAAAACTATTAACAAGAAAAATAAATGGAATTTTGATTGGAATATTGAATATGTAGATTTAACCCGAGAAGTATATAAATTGACAATAACTAGCAGTCCGCATGTCGTACAAGGAATAGTGAGTTTATCTAAGAAAAAGGGATATGTTGAAATGAATCTCTTAGAAAGTGCGCCATTCAATATTGGAAAGAAAAAAATATACGAAGGCGTAGCTGGTAATTTAGTGGCCTATTGTTGTAAGGTCTCTTTTCAAAGTGGATTTGATGGTTATGTAGCATTTACCGCAAAAACACAACTCATCATTCATTACCAAAAGACTTTAGGAGCTATACATTATCGAAATCAAAGAATGTTTATAGAGTCTGATGAAGCCAAAAAATTAGTAGAAAAATATTTTAAATAAACTGAATATGGGATATATCAAGGAACCTGATGGTGTTGACTTCATAATTAAAACTATTCCTCTTTCCGAAAGAGAAGAAAAAGAGTTTACAGAATTTATAGAAGAACGGAAAAGGCTGAAAAAAATAAAAACTTCATTATCTACAAAAAGACGTACTCATAAAAAAGAGTTAATTAAGACTTAGTGTTTTTTAAAAAAAGTATCGATGATCTTAGCAATTGAGTTAATGGCTTAATATTGCAAGATTATAATTTTCAAGTATATAGTTTTTTAAATTTAATCTCACCGTCGATTTGTAAAATTTATGCGATTCCATTTTTTACTCCTCTTTCCAATATTTTATTGTTCTAATTTAAAAGGTCAAACGGCACACACCGATACTATAACGAAACCGTTAACCCTCAGTGCATATGGCGAATTCTACTACAGTTATGATTTTTCAATGCCTTTTAATAATGAAAAATCAAACTTCGTTTATAATCATAAAAGACACAACGAAATCACAGCCAATCTCATCTTTGTAAAGGCAAATTATCAAAAACAAAACTACAGAGCTAATTTAGGTGCTATGGTAGGAACCTATGCACAATATAATTTAGCCTCTGAGCCCGCATGGGCAAAGTTTATCTATGAAGCGAATGCAGGTATTAAGTTATTAAAAAGTAAAAATATATGGTTTGATATTGGGATTATGCCATCTCATCTAGGATTTGAAAGTGTAGTCAGTGGAGATTGTTGGACCTTGACTAGAAGTCTTTTGGCAGAGGGATCACCATATTATGAGGCTGGTGCTAAACTCTCCTATACCAGTAAAAATGAAAAGTTCTATTCTTCTATTCTCGTCTTAAATGGCTGGCAGCGCATACAGCGATTACCCAATAGTTCTCCTATGCCTGCATTAGGTTTCCAGTTTCAGTATAAGCCTAAAGATGGGTGGATTTTAAATTATAGTAATTTCATAGGGAATGCTCAACCAGATAGTTTGAAGGCGCTACGACAATTTCATAATCTATATCTTCAATATGAATCGCAGAAAAAATGGGGGTTTATTTTTGGACTTGATCTAGGAATAGATAAATATAACTTTAATGATTATGCTACATGGTATTCGCCTGTATTTATTCTTCGTTATCGTTGGACTCCAAACTGGACAACTGCGGCTCGAGTAGAATACTATGCTGATAAACAAGGTATCATTTTTCCTACAGGCTCATTAAACGGATTCCAGACTTTTGGGACATCTTTAAATCAAGATTATCATATAAATTCGAATATCAAAATTCGACTAGAATACAAGTTTTTACAGTCTAAAGATGCTATTTTTAATCATCTGAATGAAAGAAATCACTCCATTACTTCGGCTTGTATATTCTCTTTTTAAAAATAAACGAATACAAAATTCAAACTCCTCTTAAATTTGCACAATTTTTGATAATTCAAATAAAAAATAGCAATACTTTTTTATGCAAACTTCCTCAAAAGGTGGACATCATCACCCTCTTTCTTTAACCGGTTTATTAGTTTCTTTAGGAATTATTTATGGTGATATTGGTACATCGCCACTCTACGTAATGAGCGCAATTATTACTAATAAAGTAATCTCAGAAGACCTCGTTTATGGAGGCATATCAGCGGTGTTTTGGACAATTACCTTATTGACGACAGTTAAGTATGTAATATTCACTCTGCAAGCTGATAACAAAGGTGAAGGAGGAATTTTTTCACTTTTCGCGTTGATCAAACGAAAAAGAAAAAGAGGATATCTTATATGGGTAGCTATGATAGGAGGCGCTATGATGCTTGCAGATAGTGTCATTACACCACCTATTTCGGTTTCTTCTGCTATTGAGGGACTTTCTTTTTTCAAGCCTGATATTAATACTGTTCCTATTGTTATTGCTGTTATTTTAGGTATCTTTTTACTCCAGCAATTGGGCACTGCGAAAGTTGGTCGAAGTTTTGGACCTATTATGTTGCTTTGGTTCTCAATGTTAGCAACAATAGGAGTTTATGGTATTCTACAAAATCCTCAAATTTTACAAGCTCTAAATCCTTATTATGCTATCAAAATGATATTTAACTTCTATCAAGATCCAACTACTCTCGCCAGTTCTAGTGGATTTTGGTTGCTTGGAGCAGTATTCCTTTGTTCTACAGGTGCGGAGGCTCTTTTTGCAGATTTAGGGCATGTAGGAAGAGAAAATATACGAATCAGCTGGATTTTCGTTAAGACTTGTCTTATTCTCAATTATTTGGGTCAAGGTGCGTTTTTACTTAATCATGTCGGTGAAACTTTAAATGGTCAAAATCCATTCTTCTACATGATTCCTGGAGCAGTTAAAGTTTTCATGGTCATACTTGCGTGTTTGGCGGCCATCATAGCCTCGCAAGCGGTCATAAGCGGAAGTTATTCTTTAATAAGTGAAGCCATACGCTTAAATATATTTCCAAAAATTGAAGTGAAATACCCGTCAATGTCTGAAGGACAAATCTACATACCTTTTATAAATAATTTTCTACTTGTAGGTTGTATTTTTGTAGTGCTTTATTTTGAGAAAGCAGCCAATATGGAGGCTGCATATGGTTTATCCATAACGGTTACTATGATAATGACTACCATTTTGTTAAGAGAATACTTTATTGTCAAGCGAAAATCAGTGTTATACCTCATTGGTCTTATTGGAATATTTTTATTTATTGAAACCTTATTTTTCTATTCAAACTTACTGAAATTTTTTCATGGCGGATATATCGCAGTATTAATAGCTGGAGTTTTTATTGTGCTAATGTTTAGCCGTTATCGTACCATGCGAATCAAAAAAGCTCTTAGAGAGTTTGTACCTATTAACGCCTACAAAGATCAGCTAATGGCTCTTAGTCATGATACGTCGCAGGAAAAATTTGCTACGAATCTTGTATTTATGACGACTTCTCCAAAGGAGGAAGAAGTAGAGAATAAAGTCTTCTATTCCATACTGCATAAGCAGCCCAAGCGAGCAGATAATTATTGGTTTGTGCATGTACATGTGACCCGTTATCCATTTACCTGTGAATACAAGGTAGAGGAAATCGTAAAAAATGATATTTATCGCATTACTTTTTTTCTAGGTTTTAAGGTTGAAGAAAGAATAAGTCAGTTTCTAAAACAAGCTGTAGAAGATATGGTTAAGAAAGGAGAAATAACCAATATTGATAGACGTTATCATTTAATTGATGATGAAAAACTATCAGGTGATTTTAAATTTCTAATCTTAGAAGAAGAGCTATCTACAGATAATGACCTCGGATTCTGGGATAGACTGGCTATTCAAATCAATCTTTGGTTTAAGTCTTTCACTGCCTCACCTGAAAAGTGGTTCAATATTGATAAAAACCTACTGGTTGTAGAGAAAATACCTTTGGTGATTAAACCAACTATGGACCAGACATTAGTGAGATTAGAACATAAGCCGAATTATTAAACTAAATTCGAAATCAAACCTTCTATCAGAATATGGGTTTATAGAGCTATTGGTATTATTTAGATAGGTTCTGCTGAAAAACTTGCAAATCCACGACCAATAATGTGTTAAAGAAGAATTTTTATAAAATAAATGGAGATACAAAAAGCCCAATATTTTCATAGAAAAACCTTGCGACAAATTGTTTTCTAACCACATAGAAACATAGATTTTATTATAGATTTAGAATTAGACAGTACAATATATATTATAAATAGGACAGCATAGTGCGCTAAAGCGCCTTCACTATAGAGTCTAAACTATGTTTGAGCATTTTAATGTCTATAAAAATTTTCTAACTTTTCTATGTGCTTATGTGGTTATAATTAATCTGAGTTTAAAAACTAACCTTAGATATGTCCCAGTCCTAGCTTGTAGCGAAAAACCTCATCGAGATAATTTCGAATACCTTCATTTTTTATAAAACTAAATACCTCTGCTACAAAGGCATACTGAATAAAGGAAAGGGAAGTTTCTTCAGTTAATCCTCTAGACATGAGATAATATTTAGCATTCTCGTCTATTTGCCCATTCGTAGCACCGTGGCTGCATTTCACATCGTCGGCATAGATTTCTAGCTGAGGACGAGAATTCATTGTCGCATTTTCAGATAGGAGGAGATTGTTATTTTTTTGATATGCATTGGTTTTATTTGCGCCTTTATGTACAAATATTTTACCTGTAAAAATACCATTAGAATCGTCTTTTAATATCCCTTTTATGAGCTGATTGCTCATGCAGTTTTCAGCTTTGTGCTCTACTAGAAAGTTATTATCAATGGTGTCATGGTCTTTGCCATAATACAAACCCCGTATATTGCACTGAATATCTACATCTTGTAGTGCAGATCGCAGATTGTTGCGTATCAGTTTTCCAGAAAGAGAAATCGTATTAAAGTTTAATGTAGAATTTTTCTTTTGAGTGATTTCCTTGGTACTTACGTAGTGCAATCCATGAGAAGTCTCATTTTGAATGGAAGTCATGTCCAGAGTAGAATCTTCGGAAAGTATGATTTCGGTCACGGCATTGATAAAATAATCTCCTTCTGTCAATCCTTGATGATCTTTGATTATCTCAGCTTGTGCGCCTTTATCTAAAATTATAAGATTTCTAGGATTGATAATACAATCGGAGTTGTCTTTGGATATAAAAAACCAAATAATAGGATACTGACATTGCACATTCTTGCGAACATGTATCAATATACCATCCCCAAACATGGAGGTATTAAGCGCTGAGAAATGATCTGTGCCATTTTGAGCGAGTGAGTTGAAATGCTTGGCAAAGCATGGATCTCCACCCGTAATAGCTTCTGATACAGACATAATAGCTACCTTGTCTGGGTCTTCATGGATTTCGGATAAATGTTTTTGAAAACTCCCATTGACTACGACCAACTTATTTGCTTTGATATGATCATAATAGCGAAAGTCACTTTTCTTGATATCACTATGCACTTGGGGGTAAAACAAAGGATTGAGTGAGGCGCGGGTAAATGCGGATACATTGGTATATTTCCATGCCTCATTTCTACGAGTAGGAAATCCTAACTTATAGAAATCATCAAAAGCATCTAGTTTAGCATTATGGATAAAACTATTCTGAAGAGCACCTAGATTTTTTTCTTGTTCTTTGAAAATATCTTTATAACTATATGTACTGGTATTCATAGAGGCAAAAATATAAAAAAAAACTCTGCCATTGAGTTAAGCAGAGTTTTTTATAAATAATTAAAGAATAGTTAGATTATGCTTGAGGAAGAACACTGATATAAGTTCTCTCATTTGCCTTTTTCTTAAATTCTACCACACCCTCTATCATAGCGAATATCGTATGGTCCTTGCCTATTCCAACACCATTTCCAGGGTGAAATTCAGTTCCTCTTTGACGAACAATGATATTACCTGGAGTCACTGCCTGACCACCAAACATTTTGATTCCTAATCTCTTACTGTGTGATTCTCTTCCGTTCTTCGAGCTACCGACACCTTTTTTGTGAGCCATTTCTTTCTAATTTTTAGGGTTTAAAATTAAATACTTTCTATTTGAATCTGGGTATAACCTTGTCTATGACCGTTTTTCACTTTATAGCCCTTTCTTCTCTTCTTTTTGAAAACGATCACTTTATCTGCTCTTTTATGCTTCAATATGGTTGCAGATACAGATGTACCTGTGGTAGGTGTCCCTACAGTTACTTTTCCTCCATTATCGGTTAACAATACACGGTCAAAGGATACTTTATCGCCTTCTTTGCCACCTATTAAATCTACATAAAGAAATTTTCCATTTTCTGCTTTATACTGCTTTCCAGCTATTTCTACGATTGCATACATATCTCTACTGCGTTTTTTTGAGTTTGCAAAGATAATACTTTATTTTTTGTTTACAAGCCTATTTTCAAGATTTCCCCATTTTTGTCTGAAAATTAGGACTTCACGATTTGTGAAAAAGAGTAATCACTTGATTATTAAGATAAAATCTGATCCTACATTTGTTAAAATTCGACGCTCAGAAACTCTTTTTTCTCCTAAAAACCTCACCTACTCCTTTCTCTATCTCATTTATCTCAAGCATACGATCTAGGACTTTGCGAATAGCCTGTTCTGGATATTTTTTAAGTAGTTTCGCCAGTTTATCTATAGGAGTATAGTTATTCAGTTCTAAGTTTAAAAGTAAGATGTCTCTCATACGAAGATAATCTTCTTGTGAAATGAAATTTTTTTCACCAAGGCATACTTCACAAATGCCGCATTTATCAGAGTTTAATTCTCCTAAATAAGTCAATAATTGTTGACTTCTACACGGTTTTTTACTTTGTATATAGTTCAGACAGGCTTGGAGCTGATTCAGTAATATTTCCTTTCTTTTTCTGTATTGTTGTATATCTAAAGGAATATCTTTTGCAGCTAATTTATCGATAAGAAATTCCAGAGTTGGTTTATTGCTAGCTGCTTCATAATGTATGATTTCCTTTTTAGCTAGATTTCGTAAACTGTTCTTGAGCTCTGAGATATTATAGTGATAGGTTTTAGAGAATTTATACAGATTTACCTTCTTTTTATAGTAAATACCTTCAAAACCACGAATCATATTAGTCAATAATTGTCCATAGTCAGGATATTGATCTTTGAAATCTTTTATTTGATTTTCATTGGCTATTATCTGTATTTCATCTGGTTTATAGAAAGCATCTTGAATATATATAAACTCGTTATCTTCTAGAATTTGCAGGCATTTCTGGGTATGTCCGTAATCTAGTTTGTATTTGATAAGAAACTCATCTATCGACCAATTGAATCGCCTGTTTTTCCCTGTTTCATAAGGGATATCGAAGTAATTGAATAATAATAATAAGAGGTTTTTCACCTCGTCTATTGTTGGGTAGTTTTTTATTAATTCTTCCTTTTCATGTATGTCTGCATCTGAAATTAAACTGATGGCATAGCTTTTTTGTCCACCTCTTCCTGCGCGTCCACATTCTTGGAAATATGCTTCCAGACTCGCTGGGAAATGATAATGTATCACATAATTCACTTTTGGATTATCTATTCCCATTCCAAAAGCATTTGTTGTTATCATTATGGAATTCGGATTTTTAAGCCAGGCATCTTGTTTCTCATTCCTTACTTCTGCTGACAATCCTGCATGGTAGTAATCAGCATTTATATGGAATTGATTTCGCAATTGCTTGACTAGTTCTTCTGCTACTATTCGTCTATTGACATAGATCAAGCCGGAACCTGATAGCCTATTTATCCATGCTACTAAATCTTCGACTTTACGTTCCGAAAACTTAATTTGATAACTCAAGTTTGGTTTGAAGTAACTAGAAACGAATATCTTCGGTTGCTTCATTTCTAATTTTTCCTGAATATCCTCCACGACCCTCGGTGTAGCAGTAGCAGTCAAGGCTAGTATAGGAACTTTTGTTAATACTTCATAGGCATTGGTTATCTTTAAATAAGCTGGACGAAAGTCATAACCCCATTGGGAAATACAATGAGCTTCATCTATGACTAATAAATTGATTTTCACTTGCCTCAATCGAGTTCTAAAATCTTGAGTATTTAATCGCTCCGGTGAAATATAGAGAAATTTCAATTTACCAGCATGAAGATAGTCTAATATTTTAGTTTGATTTTCTTTCGATTGAGCTGAATAAAAGGCTGCCGAAGGAATTTTACGTCGATTGAGCTGAGCTACCTGATCTTTCATCAAGGCTATCAGAGGGCTTACGACGACGCATGTACCCTCAGTCATCATAGCAGGTACCTGAAAGCAAATGGATTTACCACCTCCTGTGGTTAATAATCCTAGGGTATCTCGTCCTGATACTACAGATTCAATTATTGGTATTTGGGCTGGTCTAAAATCACTATATCCCCAATATTTTTTTAATATTTCTCTTGCCAACTGCATCACAGGGTAAAGTTAAAAAAAAATCCCCGATAGTTCGGGGATTTAGAGAGGTTTACGTTTCATCTTTCGAAGTAAAGTCTAGCTAAACTTCGTTAGATACACAGCAGTGTAGGGTTATAGTGTTATAATGGTTTTCGAGCCATTATAGTTGAGTTCAGCTTGATTGTCACAACTAGTAATTCCACCATAGCCATAGTCGAGAGTTGCTGTTCTGGAACCTCTAGTATATGTAATGGTACCGTCAATTATGTATTTACAAAGCGTTGGAGGAGTATAACTAACTTTTATAAACAAAGGCTTGCCAATAGACATCGTGTAGGTGTCACCATTGGACGTGGTTCCATTCGCTGTTCCTGTTATAGTGTATTCATCATCGTACCAGTTGAGCGGAGTTGAATATCCAGCTGTCATTATACGAGTTCTAGTACTAGACCATGTTACTTTTTTACCATCGTTTTTTGTAATCGTCAAGTCAGATTGAATGGTCCATTTTGGCATACCACTAGAGTCTCCTTTGTAGGTGATGGATCTAGTTCCTTCTATTTTTTTGCCATTTACAAAATAATTGTCAAAAGTCTGGCTAATGGCAGAACCCACAACCCTGTATCCACCATTAAACTTTATTATAATTTTTCCTTTACGGATTTTACCATTTTTACCTATGATACCATTGATACCAAAATCGATAGTGATCGTACTATCAGTTTTAGAGCGAATGATTTTTACGGTATCTCCCATAATGCCAGATCCACCAGAACCACCTCTGGATTTTAATTCTCCATAGCTATAGGCTTCATCAGAGATTACACTGATATCATCGGCTTCATCTTCTGCCATATGATTGTCCTGTGCCATGGTTTTGTCTTTTTGAATTTCATCGATAGTCTCAGCTGCCTTTTTACAAGAACCCAAAAGGAGTGCGCTCGTTATTAGGATTAAAAATGATTTTTTCATGATAATGATGATTTAATTATTCCTAAGAGACAAAAATAGTGCAAAAGGTTTAATATTTTTTATTAATTATTTCTTTTCCACTTTAGAAAAACAAAAACTTAAAAGCTTGTCTTCTCTAGTGTCGACTTCAAATGGTTGATAACATCTATTTCCATAGACTCAAAACCTCTTTTCTCCGCTAGATATATCGATAAAATATCCGTAAAGAAAATATGGTAGAACGATTGCTCTATAATATTTCTACCTTTTGATTGGATATGATGAATATTAGGAGTATACTTCCTTATAGCTTCTTCATTGATTTCTCTGCGCTGCACATTGCGTTTAAAATCTAGATTGTTATCGATAAATAAAACAGCTAGATTATGATTCTCATCTCTCCAGCCTACCATTTCATTGTGATTCATCTCTGGAATCACATGATGCCAGCAAAGCATTTTAGCGTTTTCATTGATCTGCTGTCTATACCGAACGACGACTCCTTCAAATCGTTCATCACCATAGATGATTGGCATTTTATCGAAAATTTTATCACATAGCTTGGCAGATAATTTTTGAATGAAAGCCTCTTCTTTTTTGAGGAAGTCAGGAATCTTGGTCAATTGCTTGAATAATTTTCCTGGAATAAATTTATGAAATGTCAATACCTGCATCAATTGCACTATAGAATAACCCAAACACGTTCTAGGCGGCATGCCACCTGGTACTTGTATATAGTCTAGTTGATTCGTTTTGCAAAAATCTATCATCTTTCCTCCGCTAGAGATACATACTATTTTGGCACCGAGTTTATGCGCTTGTTCTAAGACATGAATAGTTTCTTCTGTATTGCCGCTATATGAGCTACAGATAACCATGGTGTTCTTTTTGACAAAGTTAGGTAAGAAATAACCCTTATTGATGGTTATAGGAAATTTACAGCTATCAAAAATCCAATTGGAAACTAAGGTTGCACCTATACCTGAGCCTCCTAGCCCAGATATCACAATGTTTTTAATCCCTTTCACCGGCGTCAATTTTGATTGGGCGGCTATATTGAGTGCTTCACTGATTTGATTCGGAAGATTCTCCGTCAATTCTCGCATTTTTTCGTTCATCTCTTTTTATATTTGCTTCGTTAAAAGATAGCAAAACTAAACTATTTCGCTAAAAACTATGGCTGAACATAATGATTTAGGAAAATTTGGCGAGCAAATTGCATGTGAATATCTAGTCCGAAAAGGATTTAATATCGTTCGGAAAAATTATAGAAGTGGAAAAAGAGAGATAGACCTGGTCACCACAAACCCAGTGGGAAAGTACGTTTTCTTTGAGGTCAAGACCAGAAAGGGCGGAGGAGAACCCGAACAAGCAGTTCATAGAAAGAAAATCAAACTTCTACTTGAAACCATAGATCAGTACAAATTTGAAAACAAAATAGAAGATGAAACTTTCCTCGATATCCTAGCTATTCTTATCTATGACAATAAAGCACCTGAAATAGAACATTTTGAAGATGTGTGGTTGTATTGAGATTTTATAAAAACTGAGATTTAGTTTATTTTTTTGGTAATTTTGAAATTGTGAATAAAGAAATCAAACAATACAACGATAAGCAAGTCGAATCGGATAAAGAGATATGCGATTTGCTGGTGAAAATAATTGATTATGAATTATCAGATGCCGAATCCAAGTTATGGCATGGGCATCCTGTCTGGTTTTTAAATGGAAATCCTATCGTGGGTTACAGTAAACAGAAAAAGGGAATTCGGCTGATGTTTTGGAGTGGCTTGGACTTTAATGAAGAAAAGCTAAATATGAAAGGAGGGAAATTTAAAGATGCTTCCATTTTTTACAATGATGCGACCGACATAATCCCTGACGACCTCAAACGCTGGCTCCAGAAGTCTAGAGAAATACAGTGGGATTATAAGAATATTGTCAAACGCAAGGGAGTACTAGAACGATTAAACTAAATCAATTATATATGACCAATAACAAGATAACCATCAAAGCAAGGATTGCCGCTGACAAACAAAAAGTTTGGGACTATTATACAAAACCCGAGCATATCACGAAATGGAACTTTGCAGCCGATACATGGCACTGTCCTTCCGCTTCCAATGAAATGCAAGTAGGAGGTAAATACATAGCGCGTATGGAAGCCAAAGATGGTAGTTTTGGTTTTGACTTTGAAGCCATATATAACGAAATTATAACTGGTGAAAGCTATACTTATACGATGCCAGATAATCGAGTGGTTAACGTTTTAATCAAGGAAGATGGCAATCAAACCGAAGTCGCTATAATCTTCGATCCTGAAAATGAAAATCCTGTAGAACTTCAACAGCAAGGCTGGCAAGCGATTTTGGATAATTTTAAGAGGTATGTGGAGAATAATTAATGGATAATTTTTCTCTTCGAAAGCGAAGCAAAGTTAGAACTTGTAACCTAAAAGCTGCTCACCCAAGTGAAAGAAAACGAAATAGAATATTGTTTGAAAAACTTAAAATTGAGTAAATAGTATTGTTCTTTATCAATTTCCCTTAAATTGCTGGGCATTAGCAAGATGTTGAATTTAATGTGATTAGTAATTAGTTGTTCTGAGATCCATTTTTATGAAAATCAAATGCTAAAAAAAGAACTTTTCAAAAGATTGTTTTATATTTTAGTTTGCATCGTTCCATTATATATTTTGGCAGATGATAAATCAAGTCGAAGATTTATAGCATTGGGATTTTTTCTTATTATAATTTATCAACTTATAACATTAGTGCAACTTTCGCCATTAATTATAGATGCCTTCTTTCCTCCAAAGACTTATTTTGAAAAAAAACCTACTAAATTCAATAAAATTATATATCCATTTTCTTCATTTTTTTGCTTTGTAAGTGTATTCCTATCAATTTTTGAAATTCGAAATATTGAAAATACATTTTTAGGAACTAGGTTCTTTTGGATATCAGGAATTTTAGGCATAGTATTGGCCATTATTATTACTTTATTAATTTTAAAACTATCACCTTCAACTTATCATGAAAGTAAAAGAAGATATACTGTTAACTTTGGATTATTCCTAGGTTTATTTCTTCTAACACCAACTATTTCAAGCTTTATAAATCATTTTTTTTCGAAGAATGAAATTCAATGTAGAAATTTTAGAATCGAAAAAAAGAGTTCAGGTATCCGGACTTATTCTATATATGTGAACACAAGTTCAAAAAAGGATGAGTGTTTCAAAATCAAAAAACCTCTATTTGAATCTATATCAGAAGGAGATACTATAGAAATTTGTTCGAAATTAGGTTTCCTTGGATATGAATATGCTCAAGAGTTTAACAAGACTGCGCAGTATTAAATTAACAAGTATAATTTTGGTATTTTTTCAAAACAACTCCTTCTGCCCGCTTCCCTCTATAATCAACAATTTTTTCTTAGCAGGTAATCCTCCTGCATAGCCCGTGAGCGCGCCATCGGAGCCTATGACGCGGTGGCAGGGAATGAGGATCGATATGCAATTGGCACCATTGGCGGTGGCGGCGGCACGTATAGTTTTTTCATCGCCTAGGTTTTTGGAGAGTTGGAGATAGCTGATGGTTTTTCCATAGGGTATGCGCTGAAGTTCTTGCCACACCCGCTGCTGAAACTTAGTGCCTATGAGTTCTAGGGGTATATCGAATTCGGTTCGCTTTTTTTCGAAGTAGTCATTGAGTTGGTGGATGGTTTCGTTGATGATTTCATTGGATTCTTCTCTTAGTTCAGTTTTGTAATAGTCTAGAATTCGTTTATCTATGCTAGCCCGCATGTTTCGATACTTCCAGTCGCAGAGACAGAGTTTATCTTCGGTAGCCATGAGTATGAGTTCACCTAGTGGGGATTTCCATTCGGTTCGGTAAAGCATGGTTTAATTATGAATGTTGAATTTTTAAGTAGTTGTGTACTTTACGTTTAAACTAATAATAATTTTTTTAACACAAAGTTTACAAAGAACACGCAGAGAACACTATGTTTTTTGATAATTTTGTATTCATTGTGTAAGACTTTGTGTGTCTTTGTGCTATATCTTAGTGTTTCTTTGTGTTCCAACTCCCGTCAAACAAATTTCTCGAAAAGACAAAGCCGAAAAGTCATAATTCTAACATCTCAATTCTCAAATCTAAAACACTCCCAACCACTTCTCCTTCTTCACCATTTCATACTCTATTTTCAGCAGTCGAATATCTTTGACCAATTTGAGCATATCTTTCCCACTAGTACCATCGTAATAACCACGAATATGCAGATGCGGGTCTATCAAGCAGATGAGTTGACTATGGACAAAGTCTTCTCCGTGGGTGCTGTCTTTGGGTGTAGCAGCGAAGTAGGAGGTTCTGGCCAAGTCATAAATAGTCGCCGCCTCTCCTGTGACGAAATGCCATTTGTTTTTTATCGCTCGGTGTTTTTGTGCATAAGTTTTAAGTGTCGCTACATTATCCGTTTCTGGGTCTACGGTATGTGATAACATGAGAATATTCGTATCCGCAGCAAAGCTATCTTGTATAGCAGCCAAATTCATATTCATAATGGGACAAATGCCTTCGCAGGTGGAGAAGAAAAAATCGGTTACCCAAATTTTGTTCTCAAAGTTTTTTCTCGTGATGAGTTGTGAATCCTGGTCATAAAAGGAAAAATCTCGCACGATATATTGCATCGCCGTCGTCGTATCTTTGGCATAATAGCCTAATCCACTGGATAAGGGTTGCGCACCTTCTATGATTTTAACACCTATCCACCATGCAGCGATCAAGACAAGGATATTGAGTGCGTAGGCGATTCGAATGAAGTTTTTACTCATAAATTAGTTAAAAGTGAAAAGTATAAAGTTGAAAGTTACTTCGTGTCAAAATTAGATTAAACTTATGGGTTTACCAAGCAATTAGGAAACTTTAAACTTTTACCTTGCTACTTTAGACTTCTGACTACAACTTGAATTTTTTAAAATTAACTCTAGAAATGCTAACGGCACTGACTACCAATAAGAAGATTACACCAAAAGCCCCAAATGCCATTGCAATTAAAAGCAAAATAAAAAAAGCGATAAAGATTAATACTGTAAGGAAAAAATATTTAACATTGGTTCTAAATTCATCGACAATAGATTCATCTCTGCGCACTCTGCGTTTTCGCTGATAGTAATAATGGGCTTTCTCTTTATAGGCTTGCTCCGCTTGTCGTCGCTGCTCATATACTCCTCCTGGATTGTGATGTCTTTTTTGGTTCGCTTGTTGATATACTCTTCCATTTTCTTTGAAGTTGGTTAGAATTTCGAACGCTTGCTGAACTAAAAGAAACTTTTTCTCATCCCCACCATTTCTATCAGGGTGGGCTATGAGCACTTTTTTTCGGTATTGCGTTTTGAGTTGGTCTAGGTCGAAGTTCTCTGATAAACCTAATACCGTCCTAGCCTGCGCTATAGTCATCGATCTATGAGTTTTTGTTTTTCTGCGAGAAACTCATTCCAGATTTCATCCACGATGTCAGCAGCTGACTTCAATTCGGAGAAATTCGCACTGACCTGACCTATTTCTAATTCCCCTTCGATGAGGTCACCTTCAAACATTCCTTTCTTTGCTCGTCCACGTCCTAATAAGACCTCTAGCTCTTCTTTACTCGCACAGCTCGCTTCGGCAGACACTACTTTTTGAGCGAAATCATTATTTAATAATCGCACAGGAGTTAAAGCTTTCAGACTTAGTCGAGTATCACCTTCTTGTGCAGTCAATACTTTTTCTTTGAAAAGGCTGTGCGCACTGGATTCTATACTTCCCACAAATCTACTACCTATCTGCACAGCATCTGCTCCGAGAGCAAAAGCGGCGAGCATACTCTTGCCGCAACCTATGCCACCTGCTGCAATTAGTGGAATTTGAATCGTGGCTTTTACCTTAGGAATTAAACACATGGTCGTGGTCTCTTCACGTCCGTTGTGTCCGCCTGCTTCGAAGCCTTCTGCTACGATAGCATCTACTCCTGCATCTTGACTTTTAAGTGCAAATTTACTTGAACTCACTACATGAACAACCCTGATACCTTCTTTCTTCAACGTTTCCGTCCATGTTTTTGGATTTCCTGCTGATGTGAATACTATAGGTACT
This sequence comes from Chitinophagales bacterium, assembly GCA_016787225.1. NCBI lineage: Bacteria > Pseudomonadati > Bacteroidota > Chitinophagia > Chitinophagales > Chitinophagales bacterium. The sequence continues at coordinate 28,988 of JAEUUY010000031.1, read as the reverse complement.
TTCAATTCGATGCAAGATAGTATATGTTGATCTATATCTGGATAAAGTAGAGGTAGATTGACCGCAAAAGGTTTATCTGTAGCGGATTGGCATTTCTGAATATGCTCTCTCAATATATCAGGATACATAGACCCTGCACCGATAATTCCGAGTCCTCCGCTATTCGAAACAACCGAAGCCAATTCCCAACCGCTGCACCATATCATTCCTGCTTGAATGATAGGTTTTTCTATATTAAAAAGTTCACAAATTCTATTCCTTGACTTCATATCTTTGCAAAATTAATCAATCAAAATTTCTCCTTACTAAATAGTTTACCGTGCATATTACCCATCCTGATATTCAATCTTATATTTCAAACTTGACCGCTCACCTTTGTCCAGAATTAGAGGAATTGGAGAAAGAGACCTACGCGTCTATCCCCATGCCCAATATGCTCTCAGGTAAGGAACAAGGAATGTTTTTGCATCAATTTGTTTCGGCCTTGAATCCTAAATTAGTGGTCGAACTCGGAACATATACAGGTTATAGTGCGATTTGCATGGCTTTGGCTATGTCCAAAGATTCTAAGCTTATAACACTTGATGTTAATGAAGAAATTTCTCATTTACCTAAGAAATATTTTCAAAAACTCCATTTAGAAAATCTTATTGAATATCGACTGGAAGAAGCCTTGCCTTTTTGTGAAACCTTAGGCGATAATTCCGTTGATCTCGCTTTTATCGATGCTGACAAAGCAAACTACCCTAATTATTTTCATTGTTTAAAAAATAAGATCAGACCAGGTGGATTTATCCTCGTGGACAATATTCTATGGAGTGGACAAGTGCTTGATGAAAAACCTGATAATAGAACCAATGCTATTTTGCAAACAACGAACGCTATGTTTACTGAATCTGGTTGGAAATGTAGCATTTTACCCTTGAGAGATGGGGTTTTGATAGGGAAGAAGGGTAGTTTTTGTTAAAGAGTTAATACTCGCTTTGATGAACTTAGTTGTGACTATCAAAGAGTATATTTTTGCTTTGATGCAGGATATTCTTGCTTTGTAAGAGTTAATAATAGCTTTAATAAAGTTCGTTGGCGCTCCGTCAGACTATATTTTCGCTTTGATGTGAATAATTGTTGGATTGTGAGAGTTAATACACGCTTTGATGAACTTAGTTATCACTATCAAAGAGTATATTTTTGCTTTGATGCAGGATATTCTTGCTTTGTAAGAGTTAATAATAGCTTTAATGAAGTTCGTTGGCGCTCCGTCAGACTATATTTTCGCTTTGATGTGAATAGTTCTTGGATTATGAGAGTTAATACTCGTCTTGATGAACTTAGTTGTCGCTCCATTAAAATATAATCGATTTACAACTCCTATCTTTTTCCACATTTCTCCTTGGTTCTTAAAATTTCTAAAACCCCAATGCGTTATTGCCTTAAATTTGTATCAATACTTTAATTTTCTTCCATTATGCGTCCTTGTTTAAGATTGTTACTTGCAGTTTTACTGCTTCTAGAATTTTCTTGTAAAAATAAAAATATGGAGTTGCCGCCTAGTAGCTTCAGTCGCTATATTTCAGGCTTTACCTATGGTGTAGTATCTGTGCGTTCACCTTTTGAAATTGAGCTCCAAGACAACTATATGGGTGGAGAGAAAATAGGTGATGAGATCAAGACTCCTTTGTTTGATATTTCACCAAGTATAGAAGGTCGCACTATTTTGAAAGCTCCGAATAAGATTGTATTTATCCCTAATAAACCTCTAATAGAAGATCAATCCTATACCATAGAGTTTGCCTTGGATAAGGCTATAAGAGAAGTGGATGATGAACATGAATTATTTAAATATACCTTGAAAACGATAGCGCCTTCGACAAGCTTTGTTGATAAAGGTATTGAGATAGTTTCTGAATCAGCTCAATCTAAAGTATTCGATTATCAAGGAGCCATAAAAACAGCAGATTTTGTGGAAGCAAAAGATGTGGAATCTAATGTTAAGTTTGATACGGAAAATCAAGTGACGTGGACGCACTCTGCGGATGGTACGATACATGACTTTGTCATTAAAAAAATTACAGCTACAGACAAGGTTCAAAAAATAGATTTGGATATTGATTTAAAAAATGTAACGAATGCCGAGGAAGATCTAGTTATTGAAATCCCCACCAAATCAGATTTTGTCGTGACTTCTATGTCTGTCGATCAGGATAAGAATAATCAGATCACGGTAGTGTTTTCAGAATCTCTTTCCCCTACTGAGAATGAAGAAATGTGCAGTATTGAAGGTAAGTTTGATAATACCATGGAAATTACAGGAAATAGAATGATTATTTCTCCTTCAAATCAAAATATCTTCGGTGATGTAGAGCTAAAGATACTCGCCGGTACCAAAAGCAAACATGGTAAGAAATTGGCGAAAGATTATGTGAAGGAGGCTAGCTTTGGTTCATTGCTCCCAAGTGCTCAGCTGATAGGAGACGGAAATATTATAGTAGATAATAATGGGGCTTCCGTTCCTATCAAAACGGTAGGATTAAATCAAATCAAAGTAGAAGTTCATAAAATTTTCCAATCCAATGTGTTGTATTTTCTACAAAATGGAAGTTTGAGTGAAACATACAATATGAAGCGATTTGGACGAAAGGTTTATTCACAGGTGATTAAACTTAATGGAAAAACGGGATTTAAAGCCAACAGAGCTTACAATTATAATTTGGATTTATCTGAATTGGCCAAATTGGAGAAAGGAGCTATTTATCAAGTGAGATTATCTTTTGATCGCTCGATGACTGCTAACTATGCCGATGACAAAACTACAGCGAATTCTAACTTATTCAAATTTTCTATGGCTCAGAATCGATTCGATGACGAAGAAAGCGAATTAGAAAATGATTATGACTACGAGTATTACTATCCCGATGATTATGACTATGAAAAAAGAGATGATCCGGCAGATGATTCTTATTATAATTATGAACGTTTTTCTAAGAAAAATTTTCTCATTTCAAATATTGGACTGATAGCAAAAAAAGGCACAGATAATAAAGTTTACGCTACTTGTGTCGATCTATTAACTGCCAAACCTCTTTCAGGGGCTAAGGTAGAGGTCTTTAGTTATCAATTTCAAAATATAGGTCACGCCTCCACAGATGGCGATGGATTTGCTACTATATCAGCGACTGAGAAGCCTTATTTTGTTGTGGCTAGTGACAATGGTCAAAAATCGTATATCAAACTAGAGAATTATTCTGCCCAGTCTATCGATGTATTCGATGTAGAAGGAAATAGTACGCAGAAAGGAATGAAATGTTTTGTCTATGGTGAGCGTGGAGTCTGGCGTCCTGGAGATAAAGTGTATTTGACTATGATTTTATCTAATGGTTATAATGAATTACCAAAAGACCTTCCTTGTCAAATGGAACTCCTAAATCCTTCTGGACAGGTTATGGATAGAATGGTCGTAGAGAAAAATTTGAATGGCTTCTATAGTTTTGTGACCAAGACAACAGCTGATGCTCCTACAGGAAACTGGACTGCTCGCTTTAAATGTGGAGGGCTGAAATATGATAAGACGGTAAAAGTAGAAACAGTTAAGCCCAATAGACTGCGCATAGTAGCAGAAAACACTTCAGATTTTATAAAAAATGGAGATAAGGTAAAGTATCAAACTTCATGGTTAAATGGTGCTAGTTCAGCAGGTTTGAAAGCATCTGTTGATATGAATTTTTACAATACTCCTGCTGTGTTCAATGGCTTTAGTACTTTTACATTTAATGATAAGACAAAAGAATTTAAACCATTTGAACAATCCGTTTATTCTGGAAACACAGCGTCTGACGGTTCCTTCGAATTCAATTTTAATTTAGAAGCAGATGCCTCTGCTATCCCTGGTATGTTAAATGCCGTATCTACGACGAAAGTGTTTGAAAATGGAGGCGAATTTTCCATACAATATGATACGAAAAAATTCTCTTACTATCAGTCCTATGCTGGACACAAAATTGGTGGAAATAGTAGTTATTACTTAGATTGTGAGAAGCATTATAATATAGATATCGCGAATGTCAATGGGGAAGGTAAATTGCTTTCCTCCAATAAAGTTAAGGTAGGAGTTTACCGAGTTGAATACAACTGGTGGTATAATAGCTATAATTCTAATCGTTACTTTGATCAAGAAAAAGTAAAATCCATACTATTTGAAAAAGAAGTGGATATTATCAATGGTAAGGCACAGATACCTGTATTTATGAAGCGAAATCAATGGGGAAATTACTTAATAAAAGTGACAGATTTAGCTTCTAATCATTCGAGTGCGAGCTTTGTATATTTTGAATCTCCATATTATGAGAATACTAGCGAAGAATCATCCCAAGTCATTCAAATGTCGAAAGACAAAGAAAAATACCAAGTAGGAGAGACCGCAAAAATATCTATGGTCAGCTATTTCAAAGGACGAGCCTTATTGAGTATTGAAAATGGAAATGAAGTCGTCAAAGCGGAATGGTTTGATTTAGTGCAGGGGAAAAATGAAATCAGTTTTAAGGTAGAAGCAAATATGTCTCCAAATGTGTATGCCTATGTGAGTGCTATTCAGCCGCAACCAAATACAAAAAACAACCTGCCCATTCGCACCTATGGTATTATACCTATTTATGTCGATAATTCTAAATCTGTTCTAAATCCTGAAATAACAGTACCTGCGAAGATAGAACCTGAGACTAAATTGAATATCAAAGTGAGTGAGGCTAATGATAATAATATGACTTATACATTAGCTATAGTAGATGAAGGATTACTTGGAATCAGTGGTTACAAAACTCCTGATCCATGGAAGTTTTTCTATAGCAAAGAAGCATTAGGCGTCTTGACATGGGATATATTTGATGACGTTATGGGAGTATTTACAGGTGTTTTCAGGGATGTGTTCTCTATCGGTGGTGGAGAAGATGAATTGAGTCAAATGAATAAAGCGAAAAGCAATCGCTATGAGTCGGTGGTGAAATATCTTGGACCCTTCGAACTTAAAGGTGGTAGCAACTCGCATACCATCGATGTGCCAAATTATGTCGGAAATCTAAAAGTGATGGTTGTCGCTGCTGGTAAAGATTATAAGTTTGGTTCGGTGACCAAGGATGTTCAAGTAGCGAAGCCTCTTATGGTTTTAGGTACATTACCACGCGTCTTGTCCTTAGGTGAGGAGATAGAGCTTCCTGTTAATGTCTTTATTACGGATAAGTCGATAAAGAATGTAAGCGTCCAAGTAGTCACGGATGAAAGGGTTGGTCTGGTAGGCAGTAAGAGTCAAGTGTTGACTTTCTCTAATTTTCAAGATCAAATTGTAAACTTTAAGCTCAAGACGGGTTTTAAACAAGGTGTGACAAAGGTCAAAATAATTGCTAAATCCGGTAGATATGTTTCAAATTATGAAATGGAAGTACCTTTGCGGATAGCTAATCCGCCATCTATGGATGTGCAGCAAATCGTTTTAAATCCGCATGAAACAAAAACGATAGCGGTTCAGCCTTTAGGCGTCCCTGGCACAAATAAAATTTACATTGAATCCTCATCGATTCCAGAATTGAATATTAAATCTAAAGTAGATGAGTTGATAGCCTATCCACACGGCTGTTTGGAACAAACGACCTCTGCGCTTTTCCCTCAACTTTACCTAGCAGATTTGACGACGCTCACTTCGGAAGATAAAGAGATGATAGCTTCTAATTTAAAGGATGGTTTTGAAAAGTATAAGTCCTTCCAATCAAGCAGTGGTGGACTTTCCTATTGGCCAAATAGTGGATTTTATGATGATTATGCCACAAGCTATGCCACCCATTTTATGGCGGAGGCTAAGAATAAAGGCTATGATCTCAATAGCAGCCTACTGAATTCATCGTTAGAATCGTTGAATGGCTATGCTTCGAGTTTCAATCCTATCGCAGGGCAGTCCTATCAGCATTCGTATCAAGCATATCGCCTGATGGTATTAGCCCTGGGAGGTAAAGCTAATCTAGGTGCGATGAATCGATTAAAAGAAGTACAGATAGATAATGGGTCTAAAGCCAAATTAGCATTAGCTTATTTTTATGCAGGTAAAACGGATGTTGCAAAATCATTATTGGCCTCAATTCCTGTAGAGATAGTCCCTTATATTGATGACCGATATACCTATGGCTCCCATCATGTAGATCAAGCTTATTTGTTGGAATTGTTTTTAAAGCTAGGGGATAAGGCAAATGCATATACCTTATTTAGAAAAAATATATCGGCACTCAATTCCCGCAGTTATTTAGGTACACAGGCTACAGCTATGCTACTCAAATCTATTTCTAGCTATTTGGCGAAATATAAAGTAGAACCGATTGATATCAGTGCGAATTACAATGGAAAAGCATATAGCCTGAAAGGCAATAAACCAGCCTACTCGCAAGCCGTGGATCCTGTAACTGGAAACTTGACATTGACGAATAACTCGAATGCGATTACGGTTGTCAATATCGTTCGCAAAGGAATTGAAATGCAAGTGAAACCTTTGTCTAATAATTTCTTATCTCTCAATGTAGAGTATGTCGATAAGTCTGGCAACAAAATTTCAGCAGATAAAATTGCTCGTCAGACAGATTTTAAACAAATTATTAAGGTGACGAATCGGTCAGGGACAACTCTTAGCAATATGGCATTGACGAATTATGTGCCTGCAGGTTGGGAGATTATCAATAAGCGTATAGCTGGCGCTGACGTCAATTCGGGTATGGATTATCAAGATATACGAGATGATGCGGTCATGAGTTATTTCTCGTTAGGAGCAAACGAAACAAAGACAATTGTTCAAGATTTCAATGCAAGTTATGAAGGAAATTATCAAGTGCCAGCCATTATTCTCGAATCTATGTATAATCCAGCCTATCGAACTGTGATTGGATCTTATAGGACGGTTGTGTATAGATAGATTTTGAATTATGAATAGTTGATTTATTGTGATAAATTTTTTAGTTTGAAAGTATAGCAAGATTAATTCTTATAAATTGTTTTATTCGTATTTCTTCGTGAAACTTTGTGCCTCACTTTGTGGAACTTTGTGTTACAACTCTGAAAGATGAAATTTGCTTACACTGCCTTTAAACTTTTCCTAAGCCTATTCCTTCTTTGGTTTTTGTTTTTTTCTTTGCCTAAAGATTTATTCGAAGCCCCGAAGAGTTTGGCGATGTATGATAGACATGGACAGCTGCTATATGCCAGTGTAGCAGACGATGAGCAGTGGCGATTTCCGAAGATAGATTCAGTGAGCGATAAGTTAGAGCAATGCGTATTGCATTATGAAGATGCGTATTTTCACTTTCACCCAGGAGTAAATCCTATCTCTTTATTCAAAGCCTTTATTTTGAATTTGAAGAAAGGAGATATCAAGCGAGGCGGATCAACGATAACCATGCAGACAATAAGACTCCTGCATAATAACCCCCCAAGAACTTATTGGCAGAAGTTAAAGGAAGTATTCATGTCCTTAAAATTTGAACTTATATATTCAAAAAAGGATATTCTTGCTTATTATGTCTCTAATGCGCCTTATGGGGGAAATATCGTTGGTATAGAGGCGGCAGCATGGCGATATTATCAGAAACCTTCACAAGCTTTATCGTGGTCCGAAGCTGCTACTATGGCAGTATTGCCTAATCAACCATCTTATATCTACCCTGGAAAAAATCAAACTTTTTTGTTGAAAAAACGCAATGCCCTTTTGAAAAAATTAAGGGATGAAAATATTCTAAGTGAAATGGATTACGAATTGGCTATGGATGAACCATTACCTCAAAGAGTTTTTTCAATTCCTTCCTATGCCTATCATCTAGCCTCAGAGACTGGAGCTGTGAATGGCAATTTTACTACCACTTTAGATTTATCCATTCAAAAAACTGTAACAGATATTTTAGAGATGTATCACCAGTCTTTTAAACAAAATCTTATTCAAAATTTGAGTGCTATAGTAATCGATGCGAATACGAGCGAGGTACTGGCCTATGTTGGCAATACTAAAGATAGTGTAAATGGTTACAAAGTTAATATGATTCGGAGACCACGAAGCAGTGGTAGCACTTTAAAACCCTTGCTTTATGCTCATATGTTAGATGCCGGACTTATTTCTCCCAATACTTTATTACAAGATATTCCGATAGATATAAACGGCTATGAACCTCAGAATAGTTCAAGAAGATTTGATGGTTTAGTACCTGCTCACGAGGCGTTGGAGCGTTCTTTGAATATACCTTGGTTACTAGCATTAAAAAAATACGGCTATGATAAATTTTATATGAATTTGAAAGATTATAACTTTCGTCATTTTACTAAATCTTCCAGGCATTATGGACTATCCTTGGTGGTAGGCGGAGGAGAACTAGAATTATTGGAACTAGCGAATGCCTATCTTCAGCTTTCACACAAACTTAAAGGTGCAGATAATCTTATTGCTAGTTTCGAATTAGGTAAACATGTGGAGGCTAAAAAGGATATTAAGCTGAGTCAAGGTTCTATTTGGTTGACCTTCGAAGCACTATCTCATGTGGTGAGACCAGAGAATGAAGACAATTGGCAATATAGACAGAGCCAAAAAATAGCATGGAAAACGGGTACTTCTCATGGATTTCGGGATGCATGGGCTGTAGGCGTAAATCCGAATTATGTGATAGCCATCTGGGTAGGAAATGCAGATGGGAACGGACGAACTAATTTGACAGGTATTCAAAAAGCCGCTCCAATCCTTTTTGATATATTGAATACACTTCCTAAAGGGAAGAAATCGTGGTATAATAAGCCAAGTGAGGCTTTAAAGCATGTATTAGTTTGTTCTGAGAGTGGTCATAAGCCAACCGAGAACTGTAAGTCAATTCACTTAGAAATTCCCCAAAATGCAGAGTTAAAAGATGTATGTCCTTATCACACTAAGTTATTGTTAGATGCAAGTCAACAATATCAGGTGCGCAGATTGTGCTACTCAGAAGATAGCATCGTAGAGAAAACTTGGTTTAAATTACCTGTCGTAGAAGAGAGTTATTATCAGCTAATCCATCCTTTATATAAAAGCCTACCACCTTTTCATCCTAATTGTACCCATTCTGAATTAGATGCTTTAGAGATTGTATTCCCAAAACAAAATGCTACTATTATTCGACATGCTTCAGAAGTATCCAATCAAATAGTGTTTCAAGCCATTCATAGAAATAAAGAGGCTCGTGTACATTGGTTTATTGATAATAATTTTATCTCAACAACTATGAGCGAACATAAAATAAGCTGGAGCCCTATAAAAGGCAGACATAAACTAACAGTGCAAGATACAGAAGGGAATGTGAAGATGAATTTCTTCACGATAGATTGAAATATCATTTCTTTATTAATAATATGATATAGTTTAAGCTATAATCAACAATTTCAAGTGAATGCTGATAAAGTCAATTGAAATTACTAGGATTAAAAACTCTACAATAAATAAAGTAGCAATATTTGTTAGGTGCAAATGCCTAGTGAAATTGAACTAATACTAATACATGTGAGTTATTCAAGCTTTATAATTTTCAATAGATATATAAATTCTAACAATTCATGTTGAAATTATTAATTTTGCTATTCAGGTTAATAAGAGTCTTATGAGTAATGAAATTATTATAGAAACTGATGGCAGCTTTGAATTTGAAATTGATGGTGTTCCAAGAAGATTTGTTTTTGCAAGTTTTGGAGAGAGGTTCTTTGCTAGATTTATTGACTCATTAATTATAACGATTCCTAGTTTTTGCATCCCAATTATTGCTGGGTGGCTTTATTGGGCTGTATTACAGAGCAGTAAAGAACAGTCTACCATAGGGCAGCGAATTTTTGATATAAAATTGTTAAGTCTAAGAGGAGAAGACGTGACTTTTGGTCAAGCTTCATTGCGTTTCTTTGCAAATGCTCTTAATGTACTCACTTGCGGTCTGGGATTTATTTTCTTCTTTACAGGTGAAAAGAAACAATGTCTCCATGATTCAATAGCTGATACGCTTGTAGTAAAGGAGATTAAGTCTTTAAGCTTCTAGTTTTTATTATTATAATATTCAAGTTGATTAGAAAATTATTAAAAACAAATTCGGTCTTTAATTTTTAAGTAATTCTATGTCAGAGTTTGATTTAACTATTACAGAGCAAACCGAAGAAAAACTAATAGTGCTTATTAGATGGACTAAAATTACTATGTATTTTGGAATACTTTTGATTTTTATCATATTTACTTTTGCTATGCTCATAATATTTTTAGGAGAAGATGGCAAAAGAACAAATACAGATATTGAGTTACCAACTTTAATGCTCATTCTGGTAGGATGTATGCTTCCATCTTGTGTTTATAGTTTTAAAGCTTCCAAAAATTTGAAAGAGGCTATACAAAGTACTTTTCAATCTAGCTTAGATAGTGGACTATTTTATTTAGCTTGTTTTTTTAAATACTCCATATTGAGTTTGTTGGCATTCTTTTTTATTAGCTATTTGGTTATCACTAATATATAAACGCGCTAATCGTTTCTTTTGCATGGATAGCAAATAAGTTGCTTAATTTGCCTATGTATAAAGACAATGTTTTTAAAGAAATTATATGAATTTTAAGCTCTCTTTGGATTGATTTCCAGCTTTTTTAAGTTTCTTGAATTGCTTTATTCTTGGTGTGTCAAATTTAATTGAGTTAAAACCAATTAGTTTCTTAATTTTACATATATAATATTATAACTATGTCAAATTTTGATTTACAAATTAATGAGAAAAATAAACAAGATCTATTAATTGCAGCCAAATGGGCCAAATTCTTAGCAATAATTGGTTATGTGGGTATGGGTTTTATGGTTCTAGCTGGTTTCATCTTAATCGTAGCAGGTAGTAATGTTTCTTCTGGTATACCTGGATTTCCCACGAGTGCGCTAAGTGTCTTTTATTTTTTAATTGCTGCTTTTTATTTTTTTCCTGTAACATTTATGTATAGAATGTCCAAGAATTTAAAAGAAGCGATACAAAATTCCACTCAAACTAATTTTGATTTAGGGGTAAGTAACTTGTCTAAACTGTTTAAATTTACAGGTTATATGGTAGTAGGTATATTAGTTCTTTACATTGTTATAATAATAGGTGTTATGGTTATGGCTATGGTTTCAGGGCTAGGATAAAAGTTTATGTCTGAGTTCGAGTTATAGATTGATGAAGAAACAGAATTAGCAATTTTATCTATTGCAAAGTGGTTGAAATTTTTATCTGTATTAGGTATTTTGTCAATCATAGCTCTTTTTTCTATTTGGTTTTATCTTTTTTACATTAAGAATATTAACATAGATTCAAGTGAAGGTGGAGGTGCTTAAGTTGCATTTATTGTAGCATTATCAATGATAATTCCTTCAATTTTGCTATGGATAAGTTCTAATTACCTTTCTTATTCTATTCATTTGAGTGAACAAAATCGTTTAATAAAAGGGATAAGGCTTTTAAAGCTGTTTTTTGTTACCTCCTTTATCATTGCTTTTTCATTGATTTTTTTCATCTTTGCTGGCATTATAATTCTTAACTAGGAAGCATAATTATTACTTATTGTTCCCTAACTTTCTTATTATAAAAAACCAGCTCATGGCACCGATTATGTAAAGAATTATGGTGATATTAAAAATGGTGGCATAGCTTAAGTCTATTTTTCTAAGTTCAGCAAATATGATAGAACTAAACCAAAATGACCCAGACCAAATAGTAGCTTCAATGCTACCTATCAAGGCTTGATTTTTTTTACCAATCACATTCATTTTATAATTAGTGATGATAGGTTGCGCACTATTCATCAATGGTTGGCGAAGTATAAAAAAAGTTACTGACAAAATATAAGCTATAGATATCGGGAAAAATTCTTTTGCCCAAACCATAACGATTAAGCAGAGAATACCTAAGGATTGAATGCCTACTATGCCTTTCTGATAGCCGAGTTTAGATTGTATCCATGGAGTAAACATCATAAATATAATAACAATAAGATGAGAAAGTCCTAGTACAATGGAGTAACTATCTGAATCCATCTGATAGGTATAGAAAAAGAAAAGATTGAAAAAAGGAATGCTAAAACCTGCGCCAATAGCAATTATCAACGTAGGTAAGAGCAGATAGAATATATTTCTTGTATCACCTTCACTCGGCTTGGTATCTGTCATTTCTTCCATTTCCTGAGCCTTGACTTCTATGTTTTTTGGAATTTTGAAAAGGAGTACCACGGCGATGCTAGCTAAGGCAAATATGGTAAGAATGATGGTTTTCTCTGAATTATAATTCGTCAATAATTTATTGTATATAAAAGAAACTATTCCTACGGTCATAACGGATGCACCCCAGGTTTGAAAGAATAGCGATAATGATATACTTAAGTTATCTTTACTTGTTATCTTTAGCAGAAATGGCAAAGAAACGACATGAGACATCAAAAGAAAAACACCAAATAGAAACATCAATATAGTCATAGCCAGATTAGAGTGTAGGGGAGCAATAATGATGATAACTATGGCATTTGCTACAAACAACAAAGCTCCAATCTTAATCATTGGCAATAGATGAATACGCTTGTATAACAATCCAAAAGGCACACCCAGTATGAGTACTGAAATATAGCGATAGGAGACAAATTTGGCTATTTCATAATCTTTATAACCTAATTTAATTAAATAGTAATTGACTAAAACAAGAAATGTAGCATTGATACACTGCAAAAGAAATTCTGCAATGATAAGATAATAGATTGGTCTTTCTAACTTTCTATATTGATCAATGAGTGACATATTCTAGTATTTTCATTACACAATTTTCATACAATGGATTGACCCATAATGCATCTTTCTTATATTTTCTATTCCATGTAATTTGTCTTTTCGCATAGTTTCTGCTATGTTGTTTTATTTTATCAATGGCATAATCCAGTGTCACACTTCCGTCTAAATAGTCAAAAAGTTCTTTATATCCGACGGTTTGTAGGGCATTGAGTTGTTTAAATTCTTGAAGATTTTTTACTTCATCAACCAATCCTTGCCCTAGCATTAAGTCCACTCGATGATTGATTCTTTCGTACAATAAATCTCTGGGAATATCTAATACTATATTTTTTATTTCTAACTCTGGAAAAGAATTATTACTTGAATTTGCAATCAATTCACTAAAGACACAACCTGTCTCTTCCCATATCTCTACTATACGCTGGAGTCTCCGAGGATTGGTTGTTTCCATTTGAGAATAAGAAACAGGATCAATTTCCTTCACTCGTTCTTGCATATAAACTAAACCGTATCGATCAAATTCTTGTTGCAATTTTGTTCTCGTGCCTTCTGATATATCGGGCAGTTCATCTAATCCTTTCTCTAATGCATAAAGAAAAAATCCTGTACCCCCGACGAGTATGAAGGGATTTTGACTTTTAACTTTCGACTTTATACTTTCAACTTCTTTCACAAAATCCTGCGCTGTGTATTTATCGTGAATAGATTTATGGCCGATAAGATGATGCTTCACTTCCGCTAATTCTTCTTCACTAGGTCTTGCAACCCCTATTTTGAGTTCCTGATATATCTGTCTAGAATCAAAAGAAATGATTTCGGCATTCAATTTCTTGGCTAGAGCAATCGCAAGTGCAGTTTTACCAGAAGCTGTAGGTCCAGAAATGGCTATAAACCTAGGCTTGGTCATTCGATATATAATTTGGTGCAATCTCTTGCATTAAAGCATAAGCTTCTTCATAATTATTTCGTATGACCCCATCTAGAATAGCCTCTTTGATATGATTCTTGATATCACCTATGACTCTTGACGGCTTTAAATCATAAGTCTCCATAATAATTTCTCCAGTTATAGGAGGCTGAAAATTTTTGATATGATCGCGTTCTTCTACTTCTTTGATTTTAAGTTTGAGCTTCTCAAGATTTTCTAAATAACGTGCTACCTTGGCTTCATTTTTACTCGTAATATCCGACTGGCAGAGGAGAAGTAAATCTTCGATATCATCTCCAGCTTCGAACAATAAACGCCTAACGGCAGAGTCTGTAATTTCTTCTTTCGTTAGGGCAATAGGACGAAGGTGAAGAAAAATCATTTTGCGGACGTATTGTAAAGGTTGATCTAATGGCAGTTTCAAGGTTTTAAATATATTGACAGCCATTTTAGTTCCTAAAACTTCATGCCCATGAAATGACCAGCCGTTTTCTTCACTATAGGATTTCGTTTGAGGTTTGGCAATATCATGCAATAGAGCAGACCATCTAAGCCATAAGTTATCAGACTTTTGAGCTACATTATCGACCACTTGAAGGGTATGATAGAAATTATCCTTATGGCCTTTGCCTTTATATAATTCCACTCCATGCAGCAATTTAAGCTCTGGTAAAACATAATCCAATAATCCTGTTTGAAACAATAATTCCAATCCTATAGAGGGTTTTGGACTTAGTAATATTTTATTCAACTCTGTATGAATTCTCTCTTTGGAAATGATGTCCATGCGAGAAGCATTTTTGGTAATGGCTTCTAAAGATTCTTTTTCAATTGTGAAATTGAGTTGTGATGCGAAGCGAATCGCGCGAAGCATGCGCAGTGGATCGTCTGAAAAGGTAATATCAGGATCTAGAGGAGTTTTTAGAATCTTAGTTTCAAGATCATGTTGACCATTGTAAATGTCTAACAATTCACCATAGTTATTTTCACAAAGCGAAATAGCCATAGAATTTATCGTAAAATCCCGACGGGATATATCATCTTCGACAGTGCCATCTTCTACAATAGGTTTGCGTGAATCTCGCTGATAAGACTCTTTTCTCGCACCTACGAACTCATAATCTATCCCCTGATAGTTAAATTGAGCTGTTCCGAAGTTTGAGAAATAATTTACTTTTAATTTTGGATTTAGTTTCTCCGCTACTTTTTTAGCGAAATCTATTCCATTCCCAACCACTACGACATCGATATCTTTACATTCTCTTTCGAGATATAAATCCCTGACCCAGCCGCCAACGGCATAACATGGTGTAGAAGTTTCGATAGAGACTTTTGAACAGGTTTTGAAGAATATTTGATTGAGTTGGGTTAACATTTCATGGACAAAACTAATTCTTAAGATAAAATCGGGAACTATTATTTATTCTAAATTGAAATACAGAGATTGAAAAATTTGCAAAGTTAAACCCAAATTAATCATTAGAAGCCACTGCGTGGCGAACTATATGATTTAGTTGGGTTTATCCCGATTTAGAATTTGTTTCAATCCCGTACGTACGGGATTGCAAAATATTGAAATACAAATTCTTAATCGATTCTGCATTTTCTAATGCGGAATTTGGGTTAAAGTGATCATTGAATTGAACATTTATCTATCTTACAAGAAGTTATATTGTTAGCTATAAGACTAGGTTTTTCAGTTTTTAACTTATATTTATAAATTCTAGATTATAACGCTATCCCTTCTTAACGATCAATACCATACCCTCTTCTAATAGCATAACTCCATATTCAAAGCTATATCGATATTGACTGCCTGATTTGGTATTATATAAGTGTGTAAGATAGTCAGGTAGAAAACCTTTATCCGTAAGTTTTTTCAAAGAGGTTTTGAGCTTATCATGCTCTCCCAATACATCTTGCAATATTCTTCTATTTTTTCTTAGGATATTTTGAATTTGGCGCATCTCCGCATTGGTATCGCTATTGAGGGTATTGTTGTATTGGTTTCGACAATTCTCATCGCAAAACTTTTTATCCGCACGACCTTTTAAAGGTTTGGAGCAGTTTTGACATAGTTTATCCATGATTTAATTAGCTTTTTTTACAAATTCTGATTTCAAACCCATAGCACCGAATCCTTCTATTTTGCAGTCTATATTATGATCTCCATCTGTGAGTCTGATATTCTTGACTTTAGTGCCCGCTTTGACAGGTTTAGGAGAACCTTTTACTGGTAAATCCTTAATGACAATCACGCTATCCCCATTTTGAAGTAAATTGCCATTGGAGTCTTTGACGATTAATTCATCACTGGCTGCAACTTCCTCTTTTGGGTCCCATTCGTGAAAACAAGCAGTACAATTCCATAAATTATCGATGGGATAGGTGTCTGGAGATTTACAATTTGGACAATTCATGCTAAGATAGTTTTTTTATAAACAATTAATTTTCAACAAATATAATCGTTTTTAATCATTTGCAAATGGTTTTATTCGACTACAAATACTTAGACTCTTGTTATCCATTACCCCATACCCCCATCTTTGCACTGTCAATTGCAATTCGACATAAACAAATTCAATTTTAAACTTTAATTTTTAAACAATTTAAATTACTTCACACATGAGCACAATTAAAAATTCCGTAAGACTAATTGGTAATTTAGGCGCAGTACCTACTATCGTAAACACAGAAAAGGGCATCAAGATAGCCCGCGTATCTATCGCTACTTCTGATTACTATTACAATGATAAAAAAGAAAAAGTAACGGAGACCTACTGGCATAATCTCGTTTTCTTCGGTAAAACCGCTGAGAATGCAGAGAAACTCCTTAAAAAAGGAAGTGAAATAGCTATAGAAGGTAAACTTGTGAGCCGCAGCTATGAAAAAGATGGCGTGAAAAAATATGTCACCGAAATCGTAGTGAACGAATTCAACTTATTTAGCAGCAAAGAGTCTGCATAATTGATTTTTTTTAGTTTTAGCCACCAAGTCCCGAAGGCGCAAAGATTGGTTTGTGCTGGAGGGTTTTGGTGGCTTTTTTTTAAATATGAAGAAATGGAATTAGAGTTAATCAAATCGAAAATAATTGAATTCAAAGGTTTTAAAGTTATGATAGACTATGACCTAGCTGAATTATATGGAATTGAGACTAAATATCTCAAACGCGCTGTCAATAGAAATAGAGAGAGATTTCCATCAGACTTTTTAATAGAGTTAACCGAAGAAGAATGGTCATACTTGAGGTGCCAATTTGGCACCTCAAGTTTACATGGTGGAATCAGATACACACCCTATTTATTCACTGAGCAAGGTGTAGCGATGCTAGCATCAGTTTTGCAAAGTCCTAAAGCTATAGAAGTGAATATATTTATAGTTAGAGCCTTTGTTTATATGAGAAAATTAACTTTATCACATAATGAATTATCTGACAAGTTAAAGGAACTTGAGTTGACCTATAATAAAAAATTTAAGGATGTATTCGATGCACTGAACTATCTGCTCAATAAGGATAAGCAAGCAGAGGATATCAAAGATAGAACTAGAATAGGCTTTAAAAAGTCATGATATGAATTTTTTATTGGTTCTAGATATGAATGAATATCTTAGCCGATATTTCTCAACATGGATATCAAAGAATTTATTCGTAAAATCCCTAAAGCAGAACTGCATTTGCATATCGAAGGTACGCTCGAACCTGAGTTATTCTTTGAATTAGCGCAGCGCAATCAAATTTCTATTCCTTATCAGTCAGTCGATGAACTGCGAAATGCTTATCAGTTTGATTGCCTTCAAGATTTTCTAGATATATATTATAAAGGGACACAAGTTCTCATACAAGAACAGGATTTCTTTGACCTTACTTGGGCGTATATGCTGAAATGTAAGGAGCAGAATATTGTACATACCGAAATTATGTTTGACCCGCAAAGTCATAAAGATAGAGGTATTTCATTTGAAACGGTGATAAAGGGTATATCCAAAGCATGTCAGCAAGCGGAGAAAGAATTTGGAATTTCTTCTTTTCTTATCATGTCTTATCTGCGGCATTTATCGGAAGAGTCTGCATTTGAAATCTTGGAAATGTCTAAACCATTCAAGCATCACATCAAAGCAGTAGGATTAGATTCTTCTGAAATGGGTCATCCACCGAGTAAATTTCAAAGAGTATTTGAAGCCTCGTTAGCAGAAGGCTATATCCCACTGGCACATGCTGGTGAGGAAGGACCGCCAGAATATATCTGGGAAGCAATCGATATCTTAAAAATAACGCGAATAGATCATGGAAATCGTTGTCTGGAAGATGAGGATTTAGTAAAGGAAATTATTCAAAGAAATCTAGCTTTAACTGTTTGTCCTCTGTCTAATAAGGCTTTGCAAGTAGTCAAAGATTTGAATCAACATCCTTTAAAACGAATGATGGATTTAGGACTGAAAGTAACTGTCAACTCTGATGATCCCGCCTATTTCGGTGGGCAACTCGTAGCGAATTATGATGCTATGGTTGACGCACTTGATTTAACGCACGATGACATTCTAGAACTTGTAAGAAATTCGTTTCAGTATTCGCTTTTAAAACATGATGCAAAAGAGAAAAGACTGCATGAAGTTAATAAATTTCAAGCAATATGAATGATACCATCATAGCGCTCGCCACTCCTCCTGGTTCTGGAGCTATAGCTGTCATACGACTGAGTGGGTCGAAAGCTATAGACATAGTAAATGACGTATTTCACCACAAGAAGAAATTAAGTGAAGTCGAAAGCCAGAAACAAGTTTTTGGTACAATACGCAATGGGGAAGAGATCATTGACGAAGTATTGGTGTCTGTATTTAGAAATCCTAAGTCTTATACGGGAGAAGATACAGTAGAGATTTCATGCCATGGTTCTCCGTTTATTATCAAATCGATTTTGGAGTTATTGATGCAGCGAGGTGCACGCATGGCTGCGCCGGGTGAGTTTACGCAGAGAGCATTTCTCAATGGTAAACTGGATCTTGCTCAAGCAGAAGCTGTAGCTGATTTGATAGCTTCGGAAACTAAAGCTTCTCATCAAATCGCTTTCCACCAAATGCGTGGTGGTGTATCGAGCGAGCTGGCTGAGTTAAGGGAATCATTAATTAATTTTACTGCACTGATAGAGTTAGAACTGGATTTCGGGGAAGAGGATGTGGAATTTGCAAATAGAGAAGAACTCCATAAGCTTGTTCAGAATTTGAAGTCAAAGATTGAAAATTTGATTCATAGTTTTCAATACGGAAATGCGATTAAAAATGGCGTACCAGTAGCTATCGTAGGACCACCGAATGCTGGGAAGAGCAGCCTACTCAATGCTCTACTCAATGAAGAGCGTGCTATCGTGAGTGATATCGAGGGTACGACACGAGATACGATAGAGGAAGCTATCACCATCGATGGCATTCGGTTTCGGTTTATCGATACGGCGGGAATCCGGGAGTCGAGTGATACGATAGAAAGTATAGGTATAGCTCGCAGTAAGAAAATGATAGAACAAGCGAGGATTGTGCTCAATGTTTTTGATTGTAGTAAGGGTTTGCCTCTTGAGATAGCACAGGAAGACAAAACTATATTTCCGATAGCGAATAAGATAGATTTGGTAGGCGATATGGATTTTGGGCAACATACGATAGCGATATCAACTGTGACTAAGCAGGGATTGGATACGCTCAAACAAAAACTGCTGAGGTCTATCCGCGAAGGCATCGGTGAAAATCAAACGATTATTTCGAATACTAGACATCTGGAATCGCTTGGTCTGGCTTTGGCTGCTCTCAATCAAGTGCAGCATGGAATGAATGGGAACCTATCTGGTGATTTACTTGCGTTTCACCTGCGTGATGCGCTGCGACATATCGGTGATATTACGGGTCATATCGATGTGGACAAGGATATTTTGGGTACTATCTTTGGGAAGTTTTGTATTGGTAAATAGGGTATAGATTAGTACGATTTGCTAGTTTTACGCTTGCAGGTAGTTGGACACGGAGGCGCACGGAGAAGACACAGAGGTTCACGGAGGGTAATTAAATAAATGAGGTGGTAGCCACGAATGACACAGATTAGCACGAATCACGGACACCTGCGGTGTGTCGGCTTTACCACAAAGTACACAATGGTATCACAAAGGACACGAAGGTTTTAAGTGGATATGTGGGTTTTAACCGCAGAGGCGCAGAGAGCGCAGAGGGTAATTAAATGAATGCGGTGGTAGCCACGAATGACACAGATTAGCACGAATCATAGACACCTGCGGTGTGAGAGGTTTTACCACAAAGTACACAATGGTATCACGAAGGACACGAAAGTTTTAAGTGGATAGGCTGGGTTTAACCGCAGAGGCGCAGAGAGCGCAGAGGAGTTATGCAATAGGTTTGATAAGATTTAGTACTAAAGCTAGGCTTAGCTGAAGCTGAGTAATGAGTTTTGACGCTCTTTTTGGAAATATATTCGTTCAAATGGCTATTATTGTCCACCCACTAGCTCGAACAAAGATTCATCTAGCTCGAATGAATTCTTAACTAGCTTCAACGAAAATTCATCTTGTCTCAACGAACTCTTAACTAGCTTCAACAAAGATTCATCTTGTCTCAACGAACTTTCATCTAGCTCGAACGAATATACATCTGGCTCGAATGAATTCTTAACTAGCTTCAACGAAGATTCATCTTGTCTCAACGAACTTTCATCATGCTCGAACGAATATACATCTGGCTCGAATGAACTTTTAACTAGCATCAACGAGGATTCATCTTGTCTCAACGAACTTTCATCATGCTCGAACGAATATACATCTGACTCGAATGAACTTTTAACTAGCTTCAACAAAGATTCATCTTGTCTCAACGAACTTTCATTATGCTCGAACGAATATACATCTGGCTCGAATGAACTTTTAACTAGCTTCAACGAAAATTCATCCTTTCTCAACGAACTTTCATCTAGCTCGAACGAACTTTCGACAGCTTTTTACTTTCATCAAATGAGAACTAAGTTGTGAATTGCTTTTAAAATTGTATCTTTAACAACATGATAATAAGTGGTTGCAGTGGCTAAAAGTTGTGAATTGCTTTTAAAATTGTATCTTCGACAGCGATTGAAATTTCGAGGTCTATAACTGTATCGTTGTGAATTGCTTTTAAAATTGTATCTTAGACAGCATACTCCAGATAGCATAGCAAGAGCAATATGTTGTGAATTGCTTTTAAAATTGTATCTTCGAAAGCACTAAACGGGACAAGTGGTTCAATGCTATCGTTGTGAATTGCTTTTAAAATTGTATCTTCGACAGCAAAAATAGGGGTTTCTAACGGAACTTTAGAGTTGTGAATTGCTTTTTAAAATTGTATCTTCGACAGCTGAACTACTCAAATGAAAATAGCCTTAATAGTTGTGAATTGCTTTTAAAATTGTATCTTCGACAGCTCTATAATAGAGGATGTAGCATGTAGTTGGTTGTGAATTGCTTTTAAAATTGTATCTTCGACAGCCAGTTTGAATACGAAGTTCCATCAGGCATGTTGTGAATTGCTTTTAAAATTGTATCTTTAACAACTTCTCTACGATACGGGCATAGTAGTCAGCGGTTGTGAATTGCTTTTAAAATTGTATCTTTAACAACACTTTGCCTAAAATTTATCACCATGCATGGGTTGTGAATTGCTTTTAAAATTGTATCTTTAACAACACATTTGATTCGTCTAATTGTTGATGCTGAGTTGTGAATTGCTTTTAAAATTGTATCTTTAACAACTCAAAGGAAACGAACTCAGTAGTTTAGAATGTTGTGAATTGCTTTTAAAATTGTATCTTTAACAACATGCTCAGGGAGTTTGCCGTAGAATTTATGTTGTGAATTGCTTTTAAAATTGAATCTTTAACAACCGCTCGGTTTGTAGAGAGCGTATGGAATTTGTTGTGAATTGCTTTTAAAATTGTATCTTTAACAACGCATAGACTCGCTAATCGTGGAAGGCTTCGTTGTGAATTGCTTTTAAAATTGTATCTTTAACAACCTATCGTATTGTCGCTATAGTTTTTAAGCCGTTGTGAATTGCTTTTAAAATTGTATCTTTAACAACGACAGCTAATCAGAGAAAAGAGAGGACACTGTTGTGAATTGCTTTTAAAATTGTATCTTTAACAACTACGAATTTTTTAAGTGCAAAAACTATTCCGTTGTGAATTGCTTTTAAAATTGTATCTTTAACAACCATCTGCAACGTCATTATTTGTTTGCTCTAGTTGTGAATTGCTTTTAAAATTGTATCTTTAACAACACCCAATTACTAAACACGTAAGAGAGTGTCGTTGTGAATTGCTTTTAAAATTGTATCTTTAACAACTTATCATTATTTGGGCGATAAGGAAATAGCGTTGTGAATTGCTTTTAAAATTGTATCTTTAACAACCTTAATGCCAATTGGCTGATAACAGGGATTGTTGTGAATTGCTTTTAAAATTGTATCTTTAACAACATACCAGTTACTTGCTGTGTCCACTGTCTCGTTGTGAATTGCTTTTAAAATTGTATCTTTAACAACTTTACTCACATGGTAGAGAATGGCACCGATGTTGTGAATTGCTTTTAAAATTGTATCTTTAACAACTTCATTATTATCTATAGTCAATTTGGTTCCGTTGTGAATTGCTTTTAAAATTGTATCTTTAACAACAAGATAGAGGAGCCAAAGAAACTCAGTATTGTTGTGAATTGCTTTTAAAATTGTATCTTTAACAACTTCCCGTGCGTTTCCATAGCACTTTTTGCCGTTGTGAATTGCTTTTAAAATTGTATCTTTAACAACATTAAGTCGATTTGAACTATTAGACCAATAGTTGTGAATTGCTTTTAAAATTGTATCTTTAACAACAGCCCTGATTTAAGGGCTTGTTGTTGAAGATTTTAGCCAAAAATTTGGCATTAAAAAAGCTCTAACTGATAAGAAATGTCAGGTGGTTTTTGTGATTTTTTTCCTTGGAATATCTGAATATCTCCAAATTGCTTATCGGTAATATAGAATATGCCTACGAGACCATCGTCGGGTATAATGTTTTTGACCCGCTGCATATGCACCTCTGCATTTTCTCTACTCGGACAGTGACGCACATACATGCTAAACTGAAACATAGTAAAGCCATCCGCTAATATTTGTTTTCTAAATCTAGCTGCTATTTTCTTTTCTTTTTTAGTGACCGTAGGTAGGTCATACATGACGAGTACCCACATAAGCTGATAAGCGTTGAAGCGTGTTGTATTCATTCATAGTCAGGATATATCAGTTCGCAAATCCCTGATTCGAAGCTCTTGGCAAGCGAAGCCGTGGTACGCTGTATGGCTATCATCATAGGACTTTTTTTATGTTCTATGACTACATCTAGGACAGGGATAGTGAGGAGTTCTTTTTTTATAGCTGTATCTAGTTCTACAGCATATCCATATTTTTGACAGATATCATAAACCAAAACATCGACATAAGGTCGGTATGGCTCCATGATATCGTCGGCTAGGCAATATGCATTGTATTGATTTCGATGAAAAATCCCTAAGGTAGGCAAGAGTCCACTCCCTACCAAGGAGCGAGCTACCATAGCACGGAGGATAGTATATCCATAATTGAGCAAATGATTAGGACTAGACCCAGTAGGGTCGCGGCTAAATTTGATACCTAGCTCCATATATACCGATTTCCAATAGAAGCCTGCTGCACGCGCCTCCATATTGGTACTATCGCCGCTTTTGACCATAGGTATTAGGTTTCTCAGATATTGATAGTTTTTTGACTGAGCATAGAGTACATTGGCTTGATTATTAATTTTAGCTTTGATAGTGAGCTGCCATAGCTGCTTTTTGAGTGGTTCTTTGGCTGCGATTTGATACTTGAAATATTTGCTTTGGAGACTATGACCATCGAGATTGAGCATCATACCTGTAGGAAGGTGTTTGTCATTACAGGTTATTAAGGCTGCATTAGCATTTAGTAAATTTGCTATCAATGAATGGGTAATGGTAATCTGAGTATGATCCAATAGGACGATACCTATATCCTCAATAGGTATGGTCTTTTTATCATCTGCATCGGGATAGGAAATAGTCAACTGACTATTCTGGTAGCTAAGATAGGCAGGATTGCCAAAATAAAGGGTGCGCTTAATCATTGGACAACTTTTATAATATTACCTAGTCTATCTACGTCCAATTTCCAGCAGCATGATTTAATTTGAATACCTTCAATTGAATTTTCCATTTTGTTTAGCGAAGAATATTCTAATTTATTAACTACAGATGTTGCAACCTCTCCCTTTACAAAAAAACATTGAAATCCAGAGAAACTCACACATTTATAAATTCTATTCACTTGCTCTTTGGTAAGATTTGAAAAATCGACCATAGAAGGATTGTCTATTTCTTCAGCACTCGGCACATAGACGAGGTCATTAGGAGATAGACTGAATAGGAGAGGGTCTCCTTTGGCATTTTTTGCGGGCACAGACTGGGGCTTTTGTTTCAGAGCAGCACTTTGTTTCTGGCTTTCTAGGACTTCGTTGAAAGGGATAGTCTCATAGCTTCTTTTACCTTTGTCATCTCTATATATGGCGAAATATAGATTCGTTCCTTTTGCACCTTCTACATATTTATGAACTTTATTTCCTGTATGACCTATAGCAAATTTGCTGCCTTCTTCCCATATTCTCAGTTTAACAATAGGTTTGTGCGCTTTTCCATTATTGTATAAGGAAATATTTGCATTCATTTCTTCTATACTTTCAGGAGTGAACGCTATTTCAGGGACACCTCCCTTCGCTGCTAAATAGTTTTTCAAAATCAATTGGATGCCTGTATCCGTTATTTTTTCAATTACTTTTATGGTAAAACTAGTGTCTAAGGTCTTTCTTGTAGCCGTTATCATTTTATCTCTAGATACTTTTACTCCTTTTAAATTTACCTTTCCTGAAACAGTATCTTTGTGCAATGGTTTCCTAATAGCCCAGCTGTCTCCTTTGGATTGGGTAGCTATATTTTTTTTCAGTTTTCCATTGACATTTTCCCACCGCTGGTATTTATTGACTGTTTTATTGATGACACGCAGATTTTGTTTAAAGCTAATGACTGTAGTTTCCAGTTTGTTTTTAGCATCTAATGCAAAAGTATCCCACGGTTGTTTGAAAATCCAACTATAATTTTTTTCAGCATCGGCATTAAATTTTTTCTCACATAGTACTCTTTTCAGATCTTCTCTGGTTTTTTGACCTCTTGTTTTATCTTTGTCTAGGGCATTCTGATTATTCAAATAATTGATATGATTTCTCGTAGCGCAGGCTATGACTAATGCATCCAGTGCGTGATGCCTATGGTCGATTCTCTTTTTGTTAAAGCCCTTTTGCGCATCGAGAGGCACACTCGGCAGAAATTTTCCAGTATTTGGATTTATCTGTCCATAATGATTGGACTGGGTGAGTTCATTTAATCGCTCGAATCTAGGAGTTATTAAGTCATTCCATATATCGTTTAGTCCCCAGTCATGTCTCAGAATTGAAGTGATTTGACCATTGGTGCTCAATAAATTGTTGGCAGTAGTACCTTCATCGTTTTTATCTTGTCTTACTATTCGTGATAATAGATTTTTTACTTCTTTGCTGATATACCTCGTGTCATTCATCTGCCGTTCTATCATTTTTTCTGGTATATCCAGTAACATTAGTTTTTTACCCTTGCCATAGTTTTTTGCATAACTTGTTTTGATGAAATTTTCGTATTGGTCTATGGTGAAAAGTGAGATATATTTTCCGCTACTAAGTTCAATTTTTTTTCCGCTATTTTGGTTGATATATTCAAAAGCCAATAGATTGCCCTTGTCTTTATTCACTTCACTTTCACAGATTACCTTATTAGAGAAGGAGTCATCGAAATATCTACTTTGGGGTATAATGTGCTCTATTTCATAGGCAGGGGTAAATAATTTACTTAGAGGGATGACCGCACCTGTATAGGGTGAGCGATATTTCTGTTCTAGCCATAGCTTATATCGAAACAAGTCCGTTTTACTCGGCTGAGCCATCTTGCTTATTTTGAGAATATCATCTTCTATCTCTATACCAGAATTTAATACTCCATCTTCATAGATTTTTAGTATTTCTAGCTGCATGGGAGAATGTGGTCTTACATTTTCTATTTTCGCATCATTGAGCATTTCTGCCAATAGGGCTTTTATTCGAAGGTTAGTGTTTTCATTGGCGGTCGTTTGTTCCGTTATTTTCTTTCGTTTATCGGCAGGGTTCTTCATCTCTCTGCCTAGCTCTAAGTGTATTTCATCTATAAAGTTCTCAATACCATTTCCGTAGTAAATCCATAAATCTTTGACTACTCGGAGCGTTTCCATTATTACCTGCTCTACGATAGGATTTCTTAAGGAATGTTGTTTGAAGCTTTTTAAATATGTTTCGATATCGGCTGGTGATTTCCATTTTTCAAGGTTGATTTCTTCCGCATGTCTATCGTAGACAATATAGCTGACCAGCCACAATGGTAATCCTTTGAATTTAGTTATATCCGTTAAATCAATAGCTTTATCTCTAACTTTATTTCTAATAGTTTCATCATATTCTGCGGATAGTATTTTTTCAATTCTATTTTTTGTCTCTGGATGAATATCTGCTTCACTCCAGTGTTTACCGACCCTCATCAATGGTAATAACTTTTTGATAGCTTTTGCAGAATAGCTTCCATATTCATTTTTAAAAGGAGGGAATTTTTTAAACTGCTCTACAAAATCATCACCTAATGAATATTTGGCGGCAAATTTTTCCAATGCAGATTTGATTTCATCTTTATCATTTACTGAATATAGTATATGCCACAAACTTTCTTCAATTTCTTTGGTGAGAAATTCATTGGGATTAATAGCGCACTTAGCCAATCTGATTAAAATCATCGCCCTAGTCTCATTGCAAGGATATTCTTTATCTTGCACATAATTCCATCTGTACTTGGATATCTCTGTTTTTAGTTCCTTGGCTTTTAGTTTTAAGGGTTCTAGGAGGTATTTGAGTAAGGCTTCTTGTGAGATTTCTTTTCGATTGTTTAAAAAATCAAAGAGATTTGCAACGTCTTCTTCGGAGGAAATAATCTTATCAGTTATAGGATTATCGTCATTTTCTATTTCAAATATTTGCAAGTTTTTAATCCATTGCCATAGTCTAAATTCTTGAAATAATGGATGTGATTTAGCGATACATTTTAGCGGTTCATTTTGTTCTTTACCATCTTTACTATATCTTCTACTTTCGAATTTACAATCGCTAATCAAAGATTTCTTGCTCTTTAATGGTCTTTGATAGAAGATAATATCATTCAGAAACAAATAGACAAAGTCCCTTTTGGCAATATTGTTTCTGTGTGATTCATTAAATTCATATAATTCTTCCAAACACAATTTGTATAGATTTTCATCTTGTAATTCTGTGTGAAATTTTTTTTGTGTTTTTAATATTTGTTCCAGTTCATCTTTGTAGAATTTTCGTTCAATTACACGTACCAGTTTTCCATTAATTTTCTGTGATGGATTCTGTAGAAGAGTATCGTAGATGTATTGTCCAACAGTTTTTCCTGATTTGTCTATGGTTTGCTCAGTTTTTGTTTTCATAAGTGTCCAATCCGTCTCAGCTGGAGCTCTAAAACTTCTCTTGACCTTACCATCTTTATCCATTTTTTCCGAACCATCATCATTTAAGTCTGTGGTCACTACAAATTCCTTGATTTTACCCTTCCAATCAAACAACTCAATTTTACTAGCACGTCTATATATCCAGCCATTTTCCAAAACAATATTATACCATAATTCTGATTTTCCTTTTTGAGGTTCATCTGCAATAACTTCAGTCACCAATAAAGAATGAAACTCAACTTTCTTATTTGGAACTACTTCCTCATCTTCGCCCCTTAGCTGATAGTATCCACGTTTTTGATTAAAATTTAGTAATAGCCATGCGAGTTCTTCTTTTTCTATTTTATGGCTTAGGGCTTTTTTTCGCAGATAATAGATTGTCCAATCATAGGGTATAAGGGTTTCTTTGCCATTTTCTTTTGTATAGAATAAATTGGGCTGCGCTTTTCTAAAATCTTCAACCATCTCGCTAAAGGAGTTTTGAAAGATAAACTGATTGTTTTCATTGTAGGCTAGCTTAGGTTCTGAGTTTATTTTAAATTGACCGTATCGCTGGTCAAAGTCTATTTGATTTTTATAAAAAATCGGTAGGAAGTCTAGAATATTTAAGACTCTATGTAATCTCTCTCGTCTTAGCAGATGTCGCTCTCTTAATCTCCTGACACCTCTATAGCCTGTTCTTTCTGCTGTTTGTGAAATAGATATTCCACTGTCGAATTTACCTAGAACATCTTGTGACATAGGAATAATCCTACTCCCTAGTCCAATGATTTGTTGCTTTTCTTTTTCTATTAATGCCCACCCTATTGAGTTTGTGCCTAGGTCTAGACCTAAAATTGTATTGTTCATATATGTTTAATTTAAAAATTGCGACTATATCATAGATGCTATTGCCAAATAGTGTCGTTTTGAATGTTAAATTTATGCTAAAAAGATTAACTTATTAGAAAAATAAAATTATTCTATATTTGCATTACAATTTTAAAGCAATTCACAATAAGGATTATTCCGTTGTGTAAACATCTAAGGTGGCGAGCAATCGTCGCCTTTTTTATTTTAACCTATTCATAATACACAGACTATTGCTTAACTCATTTCAGTAGCCCAGAGCCCTCATTGTTCTGGCTTGAAGAAAATGATTGTCTCCGAAAGATAGCAAGCATCAGATATTTTAAGACCACTACGAAGAATAACTATTTAATAGGAATGAGATAAAATATTCGTCAAGACTACATTTAAAGACATTCAATAGGGTCTGGGTTGATTTTTAAGGGTATGTAGTCTCGAAATGATTGACAAAGGTAGATTTAGCGTAACAAAGCTTTATCCCAAATTCTGCATTAGAAAATGTTGAATCGATTAAGAATTTGTATTTCAATATTTTATAAATCTTGAAACAAATTCTAAATCGGGATAACCCCAACTAAATCATTTAGTTCGCCACGTTGTGGCTTCTAATGATTAATTCTATCTAACTACCCCTCAATTAGCTAGTATACAGTCTTTTGCAATTTTATATTTCTCAATTGTTTTATTGATATAATGTATTTTATTTTTTTTAATTATTTCCTGAT